>CAZJJR010000039.1:30052-30441 GCA_964546365.1 uncultured bacterium
CAAACTAGTTGTTTTCGTTATTGGGGACAAGGTGGTTGGACGGACTACGCCCGTGAAATTTACCGACAAGGTGAAGAAATTTTAGTCAATCAATTGTGATGGATAGATAAGGCTAATTGGTAATAGGTAATAAAACCAAGCGCTAATTAGCCAGGCATTCTTCCCAATTACCAAAATAAGGTAAGATAATAAAAAGGTTAAGTCAGAGTTAAATAATTCATGGTTGAGACAACAAAAAAAAAACATTCTCCTCTGAAAATATTAATGATAGTCTTGTTATCGTTGCTGTTAGCCACTATATTTTTGCTATGGACAACGATCGCATTTCCGGGAGGAATGACCGTGTTTTCAGGAAAAAGACCCACTAACATCGGAGTACAACTCCAGTC
>CAZJJR010000040.1:0-30411 GCA_964546365.1 uncultured bacterium
AAGGGGAGGGTTGGGTGGGGTCTAGTTGTTCGCAATTCATTTAGGATTGCTATATCAATGCGAATTACCTACACTTACTGCCTTAGCACAAGTGTAGGTAGTTCACTTCAGTACCTCTTGGTTCTTGAATTTTGAATTCTACTTATCGCTGTTTCCACATATTCGATTGCCAATTTGCTATTTTCCAATCTGCACGATTATTTTCGCATAGAGAGCGCTCGTTACTAGCATTGGGATTGTGGGAAAGATAGTCGCGTAGCCAATCACAACTATGGGCGATCAAATCATTCAGATTTTGGTATTGGGATGCAATTTTGTTTACATCCCAAAGGATTATATTGGTGTCAGCACTACTAGAAGCTAGCTGTTTGCCATCGGGGGAAAAAGCGACGCTCATTACCCAACCATTGTGAAGGGTTAAAGATTTTAACAAGCTGCCGTCAGCGTGCCAAAGTTTGATCGTGCGATCGGCACTAGCAGATGCAATCGTTTTACCATCAGGAGAAAAACTAACGCTCCAAACTTCTGCTTCATGACCCTTTAAAGTATTAAGCAGTACTCCGTAACGGCTCCAAAGCTTAACTGTTTTATCTGCACTCGCAGTAGCAAACATTTTACCATCAGGGCTAAATTTCACATCCTCGTACCAATCATCGCCTGGAATGGTTTTGTAAAAAGTATAAAAGGAACTATTAGGTATTTTGCTCCAAAGTTTCACCGTGCGATCGTCACTAGCAGAAGCAATTAACTCACCATCCGGACTAAAAGCAATCTTGTTGATACTAAATTTATGTCCGGTGAGAGTTTGCAAGAGAGTGCCGTCTCTTTTCCAAAGCTTAATTGTGCGATCGTCGCTGGCGGAAGCAATTAATTGGCTGTCAGGGTGAAAAGTAACGCTAGTTACCTTATCTTGATGTCCTTGAAAATTTGCGATCGCGTTTCCATCTTTCGTCCACAGTTTGACAGTATTATCATTACTAGCAGCCGCAATTAGTTGACCATCCGGAGAAAAATTTACCTCCCTCAATCCATTGTGATTACCTTTTAAATTTTGTTCGAGATTTCCTCGATTATCCCAAAGTTTAACCGTGCCATCATTACCAGCAGAAACGATCCGTTGACTATCAGGGCTAAAACTTACGCTTTTTACGCTAGAAGTATGGCCTTGAATTATCGAAAAATAAGTTTGATTTTGGCTGTACAATTTAATTGTTTTGTCGCTGCTAGCTGTGGCAATCATTTCCTGATTGGAAGACCAAGCTACAGCAGTAACATCGCCCTGATGACCGTACAAAGTATCTATCAGAGTACCATCAGTACTCCAAACTTTTGCAGAACCATCAGCACCAGCCGATAAAAGAAGTTTGCCAGAAGTACTGAACCTGACGCTATAAACCCAATTAGTGTGAGCTTTAATGGTTTTTAAAAGCTTGCCATCACGACTCCACAACTTAATATTGCCTGCGTTACTAGCCGATGCAAAAATCTGACTGTTCGGGCTAAAATTGATATCGTTAATGCGGTCGATATCTGCCTGGAAAGTTTTCAATAACTGACCCTTGTGACTCCAGATTTTAATAGTTTTATCATCGCTAGCCGAGGCGATTATCGTGCCATCAGGACTGAAAATCGTACTATAAACCCAAGATTTATGCCCCAGCAAATTTTTGAGCAAATTGCCATTGATGTTCCAAATTTTAATGGTACGATCTTCGCTACCAGTCACGATTTTTTGTCCATCTGGGCTAAAATTAACGCTATTAACAGAATCAGTATGACCTTTCAGCGTTTTTAGCAATTTTCCGTCTAAGTTCCACAACTTAACTGTTTTGTCAGCACTAGCAGAAGCGATCGTTTGTCCATCCGGGCTAAAAGTAACGTAATAAACCGGGCCTTGATGACCTTCAATAGTTTTTAGCAGTTCTCCTTCTAGATTCCAAAGCTTAATAATTCCATCCTTACTAGCGGAAGCAATTATTTTGTTATCGGGACTAAAATTGATGCTCCAAATTTTATCTTCATGCCCTTCTAAACGATTGCGTTCGTAAATTTTATAAGCTACATCTTGGAGCGTTAGCGCTGTTTGATTTTTCTGTTCTGGTAATTTCCAAGTGGCATTTTGCAGTTCTTTGCCAGCTTTTACAGCAGCGGTCAATGCCCCTAATTCATCATGGCTTTTTAACCGAACTTTTGATAAGGCTGTCAAAGCCAGAATTCTGTCTTCTTCTGCTTCAATTTGTTTAATTTTGGCGATTTGAAACTGGTAGAGAGCCAAAAGCGCTAACCCAGCGGTTGCTACTAAACTAACGCCAATAGCTGCGATCGTTCTTTTTTGTTGCTGAGATTCTGCTTGACTGCTGGCTGTAACGTACTGAGCTTGCAGTTGAGTAGGCTTCGGTTTTTTACTTAAACTCCCGATCAGCCATTGGCTAGCATCTTTTAAATCTATTCCTCGTAATAAAAAGCTGTTATTTTGAGCTTTATTATTCCATTCAATAGCTTTCAATTCCAACCGAGTATGCTGACGAATATAGTTGATATCGGTGTCGAGCGCTTCGTTAAATTTTTGCAAAAAGTTATCAAAGTCATCAGTTTCTTTAGCAAATAGCCAATTGCAACGTCCTATTTCTGGATGTACTAAACTAGCATCAAAGTCATCTCGTCGCACGATCGGGATTAACCTTTTGCAATGCTTGATAGCCATTTCTATTTCATGGCGGCAAGGTTCGGATTTCACCGAATCAGAACTGAGAACAAATACAAAGTTGTTAGTTGATTCAATGGCGAGAGAAATTTCCTTACACCAATCTACTACTGGTGGTATATCTTCCCAATCAACCCAAACATTTCTATTGAGTTTTATTAGCTCGGCGTGGAGCTTTTTGACAAACTCTTTATCTTTGCGAGAATAGGATATAAAAAGATCGGTCATGGCTAAACTCGACAGTAAACACCCTGTGATAATTGGTATAAAACCTTGTTTAAAGCCCGCTCGAAAAACAGGCCATATTTTATTTACGCGATGGTTATTAATAATTAATATATAAAAATTTTAGGATGACATTCATCACTAAAAGCTATCAGATTTTAAATTGGGTTCTAGCAGGTTTTGTTGGTTTTGGCTAGAAAGTAATCCCTGAATTAATTGAGCTAACAAACTAAAATCATCCTGTATGTTGATATCTTGTAGTAAACCGGATTCAACTAATTGTTTGCATCGCTCATCATTAGTTGGTTCCCCGTGCAAAGCAGATGCCAATTTATCTGCCGTTCTACCAGTACCGGCAACTACCAGTACTAAGCGTCCAGCAATTACATTGCATAAAGCGTCCTGAAAAGTAATTTCACCACCATTTAGCAATACCGTTACTGAAGGATCGCCAGCTGCTAAGACAGTAGCTACCCGTACCATCCAAGGTGATTCATCTCCCCATTTTTCACCGGGAATCAGAATGAAATGAGTATGGTTGGGTTCGAGAGGTGTAGAATCAGCAGGAGAATTAATTTGGTTGGGAAGTGCGATTTTTCCATCGGTAGCAACACCGATCAACGGAAACGTGCAGCCTGTTTGAGCGCGAGCCTGACCCATTAATTGCATTACTCCCACATCGGTACCGCCATCTACGACATAGGCTCCTAAACTTTCCACGATGGGGGCTAAGACTTCGACAAAAAACTTTTGCATCGATTGAAGGCTGGCTTCACTGATATTGCTAGCGCCTCCTACTACTACTAAAATTGGTCGCGGCCCTTCCAGATCGATTTTGCTGAGAGCTTTCGATAATTGTGCTGGCTCATGGACTCGAATCGCTTGTGCTATTTGCCCATTAGAAAAAGTGATGTTGAAATGGTTATCCATCGGATTAGTCTGTTTTTTAAGTTGAGTTTAAAACAACTGTAAACCAGACACACCCTTAGGATTCCAGGGATTTGAGCTTTAACAATTACTTAATTAGTAGGAAAAGTAGGAAGTTATTAGGAAAAGTAGGAAGGAAATCTTTGGGGATTGCCTTTGACGATCGTAATTTCGTTGAGGGGCGACCCCCAAAGCAGCCAGGGAAGATTGATGCTGACAATTGCCAATTGGCTAACTCAAGACCGTTTAATACATGGCAATGTTCAGCGAAACTTGACTAAATGCCTAAAACTTTTTTAGCGCAAAGCAGGTACTTTTGGCGATCGGCTAAACCGATCGTACCGCCGTTAATTAGCCGCGTCACGCTATTTAAGTCATCGCGATCGGCACAAGGGTTTATTTTACGGCTATCCCAATACCATCCGGCTACTAACACGGCATATGGCGGAGATTCTAATAATTCCGGTTGTTTGATAAAATCCACTCCCATATAAGCGGAAAATTGTTGGTAATTGGCTCGACCTGTTAGTTGGATCGCTCCCCGCCCCATAAAACGCTTGCCGTCTCCCGGATGAATATTACCTAAATCCTGCCGTCCTTCATAACCTTGCTGAATCGCGGTTGGCCCCCAAATTTCCCGCAGCCAACGGAAACCGCCAGTTTCGTGAATCACTTGGGCTAAAAAGTGAGCCATCCGCAACTCAGTGTTAATTTGAAACTTGTCTAAGGTTTGATTGATCCCGGGAACTAAAGATTCAATGCGAGACTTCAGATCGGTTGGGCCGATAATTTCTAATAATTGCGCTGCCGTGATGTAGGTAGGGGCAGAATTTGCAAATGACCCACTGCTATGAGATAGCGATAAATCTTCAGTGCTTTCCTTTTCTTCACGCAAAACAAATAAATCAACGTAAGGTTTTGCATCCTTAGAACGCGGTGTGGCTTGAGAAAGAATGCGAATGTACTTATCTGCTTCTTCATCAACCACGTCTAAATCGGGAAGTTGCATGGCTAATTCTTGTAGGCGATCGGTCGCCATATCCCGATATTCATCTAATGTTTTACCAGCACCATATAGCCCTACATAAGGAAAATCATCGGCTGGTTTTTCCGGTTTTTGAGATAAAATACGAATGTATTTATCTACAAAGTAATCGGCTTCGCTTGCTTCTTCCGGTAAGTCTAATAGCAGTTGTTCGAGCTTATCTAAAGCCATCTGCCGATAAGATTTTAATTGGGCAGGTTCCATTTTTAATTGAGTAGCTTCCATCGATAACATCCCTGATATCAAATTACTAAAAAGCCAAATCGAGTAATGAAAAGTAAAAAGCTAACCTTCTCTCTATTTAATTAAGTTAACTTTTTACAAAGCAATTACTGGGAAATTCTTAGGAAATGTAGTTCCATCTGGCTTTGTAATTACGCATATCTAAATGGGTAAAGTTACGGCCATATCCCATCCCACCAGTCCAAACATTTTCTAATTTATGTTGGACTTGGATGGGAGAAAAACCTGCTACGTTAAAATCTATGCCATGACCTAAAATGTGGGTAGATTTGCTGGCTCCGCCCACTCGCTTGTTAGTAAAAGGGTCTCTGTACCAAGAAGTAACGGTAATTGGTTGTCCGCCAAATAAATTTCGCACTTCTTCCATTTTGTGAGCGAGAGCGATTATGCTATCGACAATTTGTTTGGATTGAGGAATTCTGCGGCCATTTTTCGTGGCTTCTGCCCAGGTGAAATTTCCGTTTTCAATGATTGGTTCTGATAAATAGAATATTTGACTATAACCAGGAAGCTCGATCGCTCCTTCTTTTTGCGCTTCCGGTTGGTCATTGTTTTCTGGATAAGGGCTGAGAGTTAGCAGTTCAACATGACCTTCAAAAATATACCACTCTGCTCTGCCACCTAAGTTATTTACTGGATTTATTAGTAGGTGGTTTCCCCGGTGATCGTAGCTTTTTATCTGATAAATACCTGGCAATATGAGGAGTTTTTCACTATCAGGTAACTCGCTTGCTTGAACGGGCAATGTTTTAAGGACGGTATTAGCGGTTACCTTCAGTTCGATGAAAGTTTGAGTAGTTTGAGTTTGTTGTCTCATAACAATTGTTCTTGCAGATGCACGAATAGATACGATATGAGTCGGCCAAATGTGGTATTTGCTAATTTGAGGAAAGCAATGTCTTTTTTGTTCGACTCTAATCGTTGTTAATAACTTAACACGAAAATCTGTTTGTGCAAGTAGCAAAAAAGGTAGAAATAAAATGTTGTTACTTATTAATTACTTATACCAATTTAAGCAATTAAATTGAGTAATTCAAATAGCAATAGTGCTTTATAGTAACATTATTATTACTTTTGTATAACCAACAAATTGTTTGCTTTTCTTTTAAAATTAATCATTACATATGAAGGTAATGGTGGGTTAATACACCACTATTCAATTATCGATTTTTAAGACAAAAGTTATTGTCCGGGCCTAATATTGCTTCCAGTTAGATAGGGATTTGGGAGAGGGTTCAAGGAAAAAGCAAGGGAACTGGCCTTGTTCAGGTCTTGCTCTATTCTCGACAAGACCTGAGAAATGGGGTGTTTAGCTATTTGTCAGAAACCCGGTTTCTGTGCCTGGTGCAAGATTTGACCAATCGTACAGTTATATAAAAATCAATAAAATATTGGGTTTCGCGATCGCGAAACCCAATATAGAGTTTATTAAGTTAGCAATTCAGAATTCTGAATTTAAGAATCTCCAGGCTGCTAAGGGCTAATTCTCCTGAACTACCCAGAAAACAATTTGACTATCCGGATTAGTAGAAGCCAATATTTTGTTTTTCGGTAAGAAATTTCGGCCTTTCACTGCTTTAACCTGTTGTTTCAAAATTTTCATGGCACCATTTTTGCGCTGGCATAGGGCGTTATCTTTTTTCACAGACTGAACAGCCGTATCAATACTGGCAGTTGGAACGAAGTAACCTTCATCTGCACTTTCCTCGGCCATAAATTTTTCCTCAAAGTCAGAATTTTGGGCATAGGCAGGATAATGATGATGATGGTTATTAACGACTTTTTGCAGGCTAAAAGTCGCTAATCCCAAAAAACTAGTCAAAACTAAATCCAAGCTTACAACGGTAAATATTGCCGCGTATTTTTTAGCTTGTGCTTTCGCACTGGCATTGATATACTGCTCGTGCAGCGCCGTGGGTAATGGTTGTTTATCAGATGCTCGATCGAGCCATTCCCGTGCTTCTTTTAAATCGTTGCCTCGTAACAAAAAGCAGCGATCGCGTTTTTTGCTATCCCACTCAATGGCACGCTGCAACAAGCGCGTATGGGTTCGCACGCCATCTAAATCCGTATCGATTGCTTGGATTAGCTTTTGAAAGCCGATGTTGAAATCATCTTCTTCACGTAAAAAAATCCAGTTGAGTGCTGCTAGTCTGGGATGAACGGCTTCGTAGTCAACTTCCCGATAAACAATCGGTATTAAACGCTTGTTATGTTTGATCGCTTGGGCAATCTCAACTCCACATTCATAGGAAGCCACAGAATCGGGACTGAGAACGAATAAAAATATGTCAGAAGCAATGATTCCTTGCTGAATTTCGTGCCGCCAATCAGCATTTGGTGGAATATTTTTCCAATCAACCCAAACGTCGCGTTGTACTTCACTAAATGCTTGATGTAGCTTTTTGACAAACTCCTTGTCTTTGCGTGAATAAGAAACAAAAACAGTACTCATGCACCCTCAGAAATTATTAGCTCTCATGTTGTATGTAGATTAGCCGAGTATCGTTAATTTTGAAAAAGGGAACATTCCAACAATCGCCAAGTGCTGAATCATTTCAGGTAAGCGCTTGACGATTGATATTTGAGTTAAAAAGCGATTCTGGCTTTTTTCAGCCCGGGTTTGGAGGGGTAACCGCTTCTATATACTCAAGTTGACTGCTATTTTTGAACTCTGGCAAAGCTTCGATTAAGTCTAAAGAAATGAACCCGTATAGACCTTCCTCTGAAGCTTCAAGCACTACTACATCAACTAGTCGTACTTCTATCTGAAGGCTATTTTCTGTTTCGTTGGATGATGTGTCTGGGAACTGGAATTTAGTATCTGTGTTATGTAGTTTCACGATGCACCTGACCCTGATGTTTTTGTAGATGAACTAACCGCTCGATCTTGGCTAATGGCCTTGACTTATCTAGGTTCTCAACCATTAGCATTCAAAAGCACTTACTTACTTTGTTATTTGCCGGAAATATATATTTTTAATATTTCCAAGCAAATAACGCACCCAAAATTAATCGACTACGATCTATCGAGCGGTAGCAGTTAATCAATAACTTAGCACAAACTTAATGAAATTTTTTTAAAAAAAAGCGTTAGGTATAATATTGTTACTTTTTCTAACATCAGAGTAACTCTTGAATGGCTGGTTATGCAAGGATTGCCGTGTTTATACTCGGTAAAAATCAGCATTTACGCTGAAAGGATTACGCATAAATACGTAAGTTAAATTTTGATTTAATAAAAAAATGTTGAAGCACCTTTAATCAAGATCGATTATTTTATTAATTACGTGCAATTAGGCAAATATTACTTTTAGATGAATTGTATAAACACTGATAATTATTTTAAACATGGTGAAATATTACTTTATTGTGACTATTAATGAAAGCAATTTTATAACTTAGATGTTACTTTTACGGGACTGGTAAAAAAATAACTTAATGGCATTATTTGAATGGTTATATTTTTTCATCTACTGCGTCGAGGAGATGGACGGTATTCCACATATTTTCTCTAAGTCGTATAGATGGATTGCTGGACTAATAGCCTCACTTAACATTAAGTCCAAAAACTTCTTTTCAAATAATTAGGAGCTAATCAAATGTCAAAAAATGATTATCGCGTTCAGTTGAAGCAAGAGATGAATGAGTTAATCGAGCGACTGGAAATGAGCGATTTACAAAAGCAGTTTATGAAATCCCGCTGGTTAGATCAAGTATTGTGGCTGGAGGGTAAATCTAGTAAGTCTCGCGATCGCTTTTACAAATTACGAATGATGACTATCGTGGGCGGTGTGATAATCCCTGCTTTGGTGAGTTTGAACATGGATGGTCAAGTTGGCAAAGCGATGCGTTGGTTAACTTTTGGGGTCAGTCAGGTAGTTGCGATCAGTGCAGCATCAGAAGAATTTTTCCGTTTTGGCGATCGCTGGCAGCAATATCGCAATACGGCAGAAGGACTCAAAATTGAAGGTTGGCAATTCTTCCAGTTATCTGGCCCTTATCAAGCATCACCAAATCACGGTAGTGCTTACAGTTCTTTTGCTAATCGGGTAGAAAAAATTATCAAAAAAGATGTAGAAGTATACATTACCGAATTCGCCCAGGCTAAGTCAAAACAAGAAAATGAAGAGAAGCAAGAAAAGGATAAGAAAGATGAGAAAGAAAATAGAGATAGTAGAGATGAGAGAGAACCAATGAGAGAAGTTAGCTTAAATTCTCTATAAATATGATGGGCGAGAGCATTTAATTTGGGTATTTAGGCTGAAGGTGAGATGGGAAATTGGGGAAAGACCTGAGAGATTATTTTTGCCTGCTTGAAATAATACGAGAATAGGTTGGGTTGAGCAATCGTTCAAGCCAACCTAAAATTTATAAATGGTAGTTTATTTATAAATAAATAGTTTAATTTATATAAAGACAATTTTGAAAAGCCCGATCTGAACGGATCGTATCAAAATCCGTGTCAGTAATTGCCATCGTTCGCCATTGATTAGGGCTGAGATTAATTGCAATCTTTAAGTTTTTCACAGCTTGTTCGACATTACCCAATAAAGCATAGCAGCAGGCTGTATTGTACCAGTTACTAGGTTCGTTTGGTTGCAGTGCGGCGGCGCGATCGAAAGATCCGATCGCATTTTCGATCGCTCCTAATTGGCGGAGTGCCATACCACGATTGAACCAAGCTTTGTGCTTGTTCGGTTCCAGTTCGATCGCGCGATCGAAAGATGCGATCGCCTCCTCAATCCATCCTAATTTACGCAAGGCTAATCCGCGATTATACCAAGTGCTAAAATCATCGGGGTCAATTGATAAAGCTCGATCGTAGCTGGCGATCGCTTCTTCATACAGTTTCAATTCATCTAAAACGTAGGCTCGATTGTACCAGACACTTGCATCTAAATCATAAATCTCTAAAGCTTTTTCGTAACTTTGCAGTGCCACTTCGTAACGTTTTAATTTACGTAATGTTATGCCACGGTTGTACCATGCTTCATAGTCATTAGGTTGTAACTGCAAAGCACGATCGTAACTCATCAACGCTCTTTCATAATCGCCTAAATCATCCAGCGCAATCCCCAAATTGTACCAAACACCAGACTCATCATCCTTTAATTTTATAGATTGTTCATAACTAGCAATTGATTCGTTTAACCGCCCCATTTTCCGCAATAATATACCGCGACTATTCCAAACATCCCACTGATTCGGTTGTAATTCAATCGCTCTTTGATAAAAAGAAAAAGCTTCTTCATAACGCTTTAAATGGCGCAAAACAATGCCCATATTGTACCATGCTTCATATTGAAATGAATTCAATTGTATAGCTTGCTGGTAACTGACGAGAGCATCTTCATAAAGTCCTAGTTTACGTAATGCCATGCCGCGTTTGCACCAAGCAACATCGCTTTCCGGTACAAATTCCAAAGCTTTTTCATAACTATAAATTGCTGCTTCATACAAACCAAAATTATAGAATTCATCTGCAATTTCCCCTAAAAATAAACTGCTGCTGAACTTGGGGTCGGCAGTAGTAGCAATTTGTTCTGCTTGTTCTAAGGCCAGCCGCAACCAATCTATTCGCTGATTTGGCTGGCAGCGTCTCGCTTTATATAATACAGCAGCAAATTTAGCGACACCAGTTAGGTAGGTAATATAAAAGTCACAATTTTGTAATGTTACCTCTATTTGGGATGGTGTAAAACCACAAAAATCTAATTCTTGTAAATCTAAATAACTTGTTTCCGTGACAATCCAGTGACATTCTATGGCGGGTTTAATAGATGTTAAAAAATTCCCTACTTCATAAGATAAAACATGGTGATGTGACAAATTTATCACTTCTGAGAATATCGCTAAGTAAGGCACTAAAACAATTTGTGTTTGGCGCAGATATATACCTGCAAATAAATGGGAAAAAAATTTATATTTATAATCGTTGAGCCGTCCGAACAAGCTATAATAAAGGCATTCACTCATATAATGACGCCAATCCGGATTTTCATATTGAGCAGCAATCGGTAATTCTGGGGGAACTTCCGTATTTGCTAGTGTTTCAAAATAATTAGCTAACCAGTTGTTAATCTTATAAAAATGTTCTCGATCGTTTTGCCAAAGTGATAGACGCAATACTTCTTTGATGACGTTATTTAAGCGATAATATCCTTCAAAAGTTTCTACTAAGTAACATTGAGTCAACCAATCAAACCAATCTATATTTTCATTGTCTGTTTTTTCTAATTTCAATCCTTGGTTAGGGATGAGTTGACGGATTAATGCACGGTTAAACCACCGACAGCAAGCTGCTAGTTCTAATACCTGCTTTTGCTGTAAAGTGAACTTTTGCAGTAACAAATTAATCACAGTTTGGCTGGCAAATAAAGGAGTAATTTCCCGACCATTTTCTCGTTCAGTGCCGAGCCAATTAAGATAGTAAGGTAGTCCTTTGGTAGCTCGATATATCTGTTGAATTTCTAAAGGCTGGATAATACCTAATTGCTGAAGATACATTCTAGTTTCTTCTTTGCTAAATTCATTTAATTGCTGGCTATAAATTAACTGCTGTTCTTGCTGGATTTTTTGCCAGGATGCTTCTTCGAGTAAGCAACGCCTACTGGATAAAACGATGCGAATTTTGTGCGATCGCAAATCATTACTTAATAACAGATATTCCCTCAGCCAAATATCAATATCTTTCGAGGCTTGTTCGTAGTTGTCTAAAACAATTACTATTGGTATCGCTGCCTTGGCGATTAAATTTGCAGTAAATGCTTCAGTCAACTTCGCTAAAGGTGCTTGCATCAATTCCCGTAAATCCGAACGTTGTTCAGTCGCGGGATGTCGTGCTAATAATTCTTGAATTTTAGGATATAACGGGCATTTGTGGATAATTTTGGCAATAGAGGACAATGAATAATTAACCAGCCAATCTGCTAATTTTTTCTGCTCGATATCAACGGACAACTTACCCGCGATTGGTTGAGTTGTTAATTGATGTAAAGTTTGTTGATATTCTTGATAAAACGCCCTAAAATCGCCTTTAAATAGTGAATTTGTTTCTCTTTTGCTTTCAGCAGGTAATTGTCTATTTAATTCTCGATCTATCTTCAGCATTAAATCCAAGGGAGATTCAGTCCCCTGAATCAAGCTAAAGGGAACCATAATAAAAAAAGCTAGTCTTTCATAATCAATTTCCATCTGGTCTAGTAGAGTAGTTTTACCTACTCCTGACACTCCCCAAAGATTAAATAAGACCGGATGAGAACTCGGTTCATTTAAAGCTTGAGAAAGTTTATTTAATAACTCCTGCGCTTGTTGACGCCAAATATAAACTATGCGATCGATCATTTAAGCGTTGATGCACTTGATTGCTTAAATTTTATCGGTTCTTCGTTCATAAAAAATATATAAATGAAAATTTAGACCGAATTGCTGTCAGAAAATTAACTGTGAGCGATACATTGAACGTTTTCAAATTATGGTTTTTACCGCCAATGGTGATTGAGGAAAAAAATATATCTGTAAATTCGTAAAGTTTCCCTTATTCCGAATAAAATGTCAACTGTTATAGGAATGCTTAATGAACTTAGGATTTTGAAATAGTCGATTAATTAAAACATGACTGCTGTAAGGTAAGGCATCCTGGGTAGTTTTTTTTTGATATATTTGAGCGATTAATCGATTGTTCATGTACTCCGCGATCGCGGGTTTTTGGGTGAAACTTCCGGAAATATTATCGATTAAAGAACGACGTTTGAGGGATTCTAGCGCTTCTAACAGTTCGGACGACAAAACGCTCAAGGTAGTAAGATTTTGGCGTAATTCTGCTAGCGAAACTGGTTGACGTTCGACAGCTAACCAATACATGATTTCTTTTTCTAAGTCCGACAAACGGCTAAATTGTTCGTCTAGCAAATCGCGAATGTCGCCAAAAACCACAGTACCTTGAGCGAGAAAGGCGGCTACATTACCATCAAACAGTTCTTGAATTGTAGTAGAAACGATTTTTAACGCTAGAGGATTACCTTGATAAAGTTGAATTACTTTTTTACAATCATCTTCTTGTTCTTCAAAACAGCCTTTTTCTTGGAAGATTTCCCAAGCGGCGGATTCTGATAAACCTTGTAATTGTAGCGATCGCACTTTTTTACCGCTTAAAAAGGCTAACTCTTTCGGTTGTTCCCGGCTGGCAATCAGAATCGTGCTATCGTGTACTTCCTTCGCCAAGCGTTTGAACAACACCCCGTAATCCTCATAACCTTCTCGATAATAGCCAGCGCGATCGCCACTTCGCAAAATCACTTCCATATCATCTATGACTAACAGACAACGGTGTTTTTGCAAATATTCGACCAAACAAGAAATACAACTATCCAGATCTTCTGGTAAATCGCTAGTATGCTGGGGATTGATGAATTTTATCCAACTAAGGAGTAATTGAGGAACCGCCAGAGTACGCAAAAGACTGCGCCAAATTACGCACTCATATCGATCTGTCAACTCTTGCGCCACTTTTAAGGACAACGCAGTTTTGCCGATTCCCCCCATCCCGAACAACGCGATCAAACGACAGCGTTCCTCCACCAACCATTGCTTCAAGGTTTCCTTTTCTTCCGCGCGTCCGTAAAAAACAGACACATCAATCGTTTTTTCCCAATCTTGGCGACGATTGATAATTATTTTGGTTGGGTAATTATTTAAAGGTAATGGACGATCGCTAAGAGTATTTATCCATCCGCGTTCATCTCTTTTGGTTTCTTCTACAAAAAGAGATTCCCTTTCTCTTTCTCCAGATCTTCTTTTTTCCCACTCTTTTTCAGTAGCTACTCGCCACTTTTCAGGGTTCAATCTGCGATCGCTTTTTTCTTCCCTTTCCCTTTGCATATGCTCAACGCTAGATAGCGAGTAGTAGGATGCTTTTTCCTCTGGCGTCTGTTTTTCTAACAAACACCGATCTTCATTTAAAAAAGAGCGATCGACCTGAGAAAAGCTACTTACTAAAGACAGATGTTTCCCAAACGGAACTGGATTTTTTACCTGTCCTCCGGGTGAATCCTCCCCATTGCCAATCTCTAACCCGCCAGGAGAGGAGTTTTCCGGTTCTCTCTGAGAGGTGAGATGTTCCGAATTCTCCAACCATATTTTTTCAGGCGTCGTATCCTTAAAAACATTAATCTCATCAAGATGATTTGATTCTGGCACTGTATTTTTCGAGACTGGGGGAGTGCGATCGCACTGACATGACTCCGCCAACTCGCCGCGATCGAAAGTCGCCATTTGAGATTGAAGAGGAGAAAGCGGAAACCGAGACGCATTAACGGAGGGAAGCGCGGAAACCGCGTGCGAAAATACTGGGAAAATCGACTTTGCAGCGTCTTCTTCCTTTCCCGCATCTTCCCATTTTGGCGTCCCCGCCTCCTCTTTTGGTAAGTGAACAACAGGAGAAGAAGCTAATTCAACCCTATTCTCAGCATCGTTACCCACTCGGTTAACTACTTGAGAACTAAGCCGCCTGACAATTGAACGAAAGTTACTTTTACTAACCTTCTCCCCTAACTTTTCCGAAAGGGACTGCCATAACCCAAAACCAACATTTTTTACATAATCTGAGTCATAACCATAGTTAGCCGCAATCTCGGAGTAAGTGCGTCCTTCCCAAGATTGACGCAAAACCAGTTCTTGAACCTGATTCAAGTAACCTGGCTTGAGAACTGTGTCAACAATTACCAGCGCTTCTTCTATTGTCATGTAGGTGCACCCCCAGACTATAGTCTGGCATGGTTCTTAGCTATGGGAAAGAAAGTTTAAATTACTTTTGACTGGGATGCCATTTCGGTTCTGGCGGAAGCGACGTATTTGGTTTTTTTCCTTCCATCCGATGACTGACGAAATCCTCCACTGTTGGTAGCCGTAAATAAGGATTAGTTTGTAACTGCATATCCAGAGTAGCCGTCGGCGTATCTCCGTAATTGTGACCGGGATACATCGTGGTGTTACGAGGCAGTTTGTTTACCAGATCTTGGAGAGTGTAAAACATCACCACCGGATCGCCACCGACAAAATCGCAGCGTCCGCAACCATTGACGAACAAAGTATCTCCCGTTACCAAAGCATCTGTAATTCGATAACAGGTACACCCAGGTGTATGACCGGGCGCGTGCATCATGGTAATTTCTAAATGATCGCCAATCGAAATCGTATCCCCCGGCGAATGACGCACCAGATTCTCACACTTGAAACCAGAAAAATCAATTTCTTCTCCCATCATGTGAACTGGCGCATCAGTCGCTTCTAAAATTTCATTTACCCGATTAACGTGATCGAAGTGACTGTGAGTGCAAAGAATGTGAGTGATTTCGACATCCAGTTTTGCCGCTTCTTCTAAAATAGTTGGTGCATCCCAAGCAGGGTCAACTACTGCACAAGTTCGACTGGGCCGATCGCCAATCAGATAAATAAAATTATCCCACGGCCCTAACTCAAATTGATGAACAAAAATTCCTTCGTTAGTCATTTGTTATTTGTCATTTGTCATTGGTCATTGGTCATTGGAGAAGGATGAATTCAGAATTCAGAATTCAGGAGTCAGGAGTCACAAAATTTTCTCTTTTCCCTTTCCCCTTTCCCTCTTCCCTCTTCCCTAGCCTTTTCTTCAAAACGTAATCACACTGCGAATAGTCTTACCTGCGTGCATGGAATCGAACGCTTTATTGATATCTTCGATCGGCAAGATTTCCGTAATCAAATCATCGATGATAATCTTACCTTCCATGTACCAATCAACAATTTTCGGTACGTCTCTTCTGCCTTTCGCACCGCCAAAAGCCGTTCCCTTCCAACTGCGTCCGGTAACTAATTGGAACGGACGAGTGGAAATTTCTTCACCCGCACCAGCAACCCCAACGATTACCGAAGTACCCCATCCTTTGTGACAGCATTCTAATGCTTGGCGCATGATTTTCACGTTACCAACGCACTCAAAAGCAAAATCAGCACCGCCACCAGTTAAGTTTACTAAATAAGGAACTAAATCGCCTTCTACTTCTTTGGGGTTGACAAAATGAGTCATTCCCAACTTTTCGGCTAATGCTTTTTTATCTGGGTTAATATCAACACCCACGATCATATTAGCGCCAGCTAGTTTAGCACCTTGAATTACGTTCAGACCAACTCCTCCGAGTCCGAACACCACTACATTGTCACCGACTTGTACTTTGGCGGTGTTAATCGCAGCACCAATCCCAGTTGTTACGCCACAACCAATTAAGCAAACTTTCTCAAAAGGTGCATCTTCTCGAATTTTGGCTAAGGCAATTTCCGGTACTACCGTGTAGTTCGCAAAGGTAGAAGTTCCCATATAATGATGTAACATTTTGCCATTTAGGGAAAAACGGCTAGTTCCATTGGGCATTACTCCTCGTCCTTGCGTTTCCCGAATGGCTTGACAGAGATTGGTTTTACCGGAAAGACAGAATTTGCAGTGGCGACACTCCGGGATATAGAGGGGAATTACGCGATCGCCAACTTTAAGGCTTTTCACGCCAGAACCCACTTCTACCACGACTCCCGCCCCTTCATGACCTAAAATAGCGGGAAAAAGTCCTTCGGGGTCGGCACCTGAGAGGGTATAGGCGTCCGTGTGACATACGCCAGTCGCTTTGATTTCAACTAGCACTTCTCCTTCTTGTGGCCCTTCTAAGTCAACCATTTCAATGGATAATGGTTGTTTGGGACTATGGGCGACGGCTGCTTTTACTTTCATGTTCTCGTTTCTCTCACTAAGGCTAATTTTATCTTTAGGGGAAGTTGAGATTTATCTGCGGTAGAAATAAAAGTGATGGGTGAGGGATTTTTTACCACAGATATCCACAGATAAACACAGATGTAGGCGATAGCCTTGCCGTAGGCTACACAGATGTAGATATAAATTTATGATGGGGAGGCAAGAATTTGAGGATGATTTATGTCGCGAGTTGATGAAATTCTCAATTTTTGGTTTGGTAGTCCCGATGAACCTGGTTATGGAAAACAGCGTGCGGTTTGGTTTACTAAAGATGAGGAGTTTGATGAGAAAGTGCGATCGCGTTTTCTCCCCGATTACAATTTAGCCGCATCCGGTCAGCTAGATCGCTGGCAAAATACACCCCTTAGCTGCCTTGCATTGATTATTTTACTAGATCAATTTCCCCGCAATATGTTTCGAGGCGAACCAAAAGCTTTTGCCACTGACTCCCTAGCGCTTGCTGCTGCACAACACGCCGTTGCACAAAAATTCGATCGCCAATTAATTCCCGTACAGCGTTGTTTTATCTACCTACCTTTCGAGCATAGCGAAAACTTAGAAAATCAACAGCAAGCTGTGGCATTATTTGAACAATTGCGCCACTATCCTGATACTGCTTCTGATATTGATTATGCTTACCAACATTTAGAAATAATCGAACGTTTTGGCAGGTTTCCCCATCGCAATCAAATTTTAGGACGAGAGACAACGCCGGAGGAATCTGCCTTTCTTCAGCAACCTGGATCGTCGTTTTGATTTAACTTTTGAATTGCCATCTGTCAAATTTTGAACTGATTTGCTCGATAATAGATCAAAGTTGAATAAGCGGCTAAAATCGGCCAGCAGAAAAGGATTGAACAGACTTAAAAGAAAGGAAAACGATTAAATATAGTGAAAAGGTTATCAACCATTTGACTCAACCATTTGACATTTGAGGAATAGTCTATGCTGCCAGAAACCCGGTTTCTTCAAGAAACCGGGTTTCTAACCGCTCATACTATTTTACGACCTCAACCTTCCCGACCTCAATATACTAATAATCAACCACAAACCCAAAAAACTCGCCACTGCAAACAAAGCAGTACTCAAAAACGTTAACTGACTCGTCTGCGCCTTAGTCGTAATAATCGCCGCTCCCATAATCAGGGAACCAACTACAATACTAAAAGATAATCGATTTGCCGAATCATCTAAACTGCGGCGCAGCGAATCTACTTCTGGCACGGTTATATTCCATTTTAAAGTTTCGGAAGTAATTCGCTCTAACAATAACTCAACTTGCCGGGGAGATTCCAATGACAAACTCTTGATATCTAAAGCAGTTCTCAGTAGAGTTTGCACCGGGTTATCTCCTAATAATTGTCGCCTAAACAAATCTGTTAGTAAAGGTTTCACTTCATCTAACAAATTAACACCCGGATCGAAAGTACGTCCCGCACCTTCTAAATTGGCAATAGTTTTGGCATACAAACCCATATTACTGGGTAACCGAATTCTATTATCCCGTGCAAGTTGCAGCACTTCATAAAATACTTGACTGAAATTGATTTCTGACAAACTGCGATTGTAATATTTTCGCAGCATTTTGTCATAATCATTTTCCAAATCAGCTAAATTGGTTGCTTCTGCCGATTCTGCTAATTGCAAAGTTAATTGAGTGCAACGTTGAGCGTCAATATTGACGATCGCTAACATCATTTCTGTTAAAATGCGCTGACTTCGGGGGTCTAGTCGTCCCATCAAACCGCAATCTAGCAAAGCAACTCGCCCGTCTTTTAGATAGAAAATATTGCCGGGGTGGGGGTCGGCATGAAAAAATCCATCAATAAAAAGTTGCTGAATAAAGGCGCGAAATAAAAGGGTGGTTACTTGTCGCCTTTTTTGAGATGGAGAAAGTTCTTCTTTGCCGTTTTTATCATTAGTTTCGTTGGTGAACGTAGCTGATAAAAGCGGTACGCCATCCAGCCATTCTAAAACCAGCAATTTGTCAGTCGTTAAATCCCAATGCACTTCCGGTACTACCAATTGTTGGGGATCGAACCAACGGCTGGTAGACATATTTCGCCGCAGTCGATCGGTGTAGCTGGCTTCTTTGGTAAAATGCAACTCATCGCGTAAGGCGGTGGTGAATTCTTCGGCTAACCCTTTAAAATCATAAGTGTAACCGAAATCCGTGCGATCGACTAAATCTGCCACGCCCCGAATTAAATTAATATCTTGTTCTACAACGATATCAATGCCGGGACGCTGAAGTTTTAAGGCTACTTCTCTGCCATCTGCCAATACTGCTTTATGAGTTTGGGCGATCGAACCTGCCGCAACTGCTTTAGGATTAATAGAGGTGAAAACTTCTTCTAAAGGTTGTCGTAATTGTTGTCGCAGCACTACTTCGATATCTACCCAAGGTACTGGCGGAACGTCATCTTGCAAAGTAGATAATTCTTCAATATAAGATGATGGCAACAAGTCGGGACGAGTGCTTAAAAGTTGTCCCAATTTAACATAAACTGGCCCTAATTCTATTAAAATTTTGCGGAGAACGGCAGGGGGTGGCAGTTGCGGTGCATCTGGTTTTCCACCAGTCAGCAACCGCCGCATATATTCCCAACCGTTACCAAAGACAACTTCGATAATTTCTCGCTGACGAGAAACGCTTTGAGTTAAAAACATAATTTTCATTGTTATTAGTTATTTGTCATTTGTCATTGGTCAATCGATTTTAGATTTTAGATTTTGGATTGACCACACAGATAAGTATAGAACTTGTTTGTAGTGAGGACTTTAGTCCTCTGCCCTTAATCATTTAAGGAATAAAGTCCTTACTACAAACCTCAAATATGATATAACATTCCCATTTACTAAATAGGTAAACAGCAGGGAATAACGATGCACCCAAAACCAGTAGTTGTTTGATTGGAGGTTAAAATTTTGCTGGCGGCTGTACAATTTTTGAATCTTTGTAGGGAAGATTGCACCGTTGAAACTAAACTTTGTTCGGTTAATGTGCGTTTCACGTAATCGGAACAAGATTCACCACCGTATAATACTCGATGGGGACAAGCAAAACCCTTTTTGGGTGAAATATATTTCTGATAACTGCTAATACAATTAATTAGTGTTATCTGGGCTACGGATTCTAATGTGCTGGTTTGCATAACAGCCACCAAGCCAAAAAGGTACGGTTAAGTTGTAGCAAATCGAGTCATACTATTCCATCTGTCAACGGTGCTAATTTTCACAACAGGTTAGAGAATTTAGGATCGTCTTGTAGTTTTTTGAGTATTTGCTTAATTTCCTGCGTGCGGTCTTTTTTGACAATTAGGGTAACGTTGCGATCGCGTACCACTACCACATCCTCCAAACCAATCGTAACGATCACCTCAGACTCATCGCCAGCATAGAGAATCGTTCCTTGCGTATCCATCCCGACGTGGGTAGCTAACTCCACATTCGGCTTATCTCCTTTTAGCAAACGTTCGATCGCATTCCAATCACCCAAATCATCCCATCCAAAAGATGCGGGGATCGCATACGCCAAATTAGTTTTCTCCATCAAAGCGTAATCGATACTCTTTTTCGGCAATTGAGAATAAGCAACCACATCCTTTTCTAGCAAAGGATTGATAATTTCCGGCGCGTGAATGCGGAGTTCGTTTAACACCACCCCAGCGCGAAACACGAACATTCCACTATTCCAACTAAAACGTCCCGTCGCTAAAAATTCTTGTGCAGTTTCGCGATCGGGTTTTTCCGTAAAACGACTTACCCGATAAGCAGGAAGTTCTCCAAACGTACCAATTTCTTCCCCTTGTTCGATATAACCATAACCAGTAGACGCATAACTAGGTTTAATACCCAACGTAACAATTGCATCCTTCTCCGTAGCGAGTTGCGTAGCAGCTTGCAAAGTTCGGATATAAGCTGACTCGTCTGCAATCCAGTGATCCGCCGGGAAAAATCCCACTACGCAATTTTCCCCATAGCGTCTGGCAATTTCCAGTGTCGCCCAAGCTACCGCTGGCCCAGTGTCCCGTCCTTCCGGTTCCACCAACAAATTTTCATTCGGCAATTCGGGTAATTGCGATCGTACTCCCTCCGCCAACTGATTGGAAGTACACACCCACAACTTCTCCCACACTCCCGCCAGTGCCAAAAGTCGATCGGATGTTGCTTGCAACAGACTCCTACCACTACCATCTAAACTTAAAAATTGCTTCGGTCGCTCCTTACGACTCAAAGGCCAAAATCTTTCCCCTTTCCCACCAGCCAGAATAACAGGTATCAAAGAGTTACTCATAAATTATCTCTATCTCTTCTCGCCTTATCCTACAAGGTTTCCTTAAAGGATGAAGTCTGAAGGAAAAAGTAAAAATTTTCGCCCATGCCCGATCGATTTTCGGTCAAATTGTAAAAATCCTGATTTTGTCATTGAGAAGCACAAGTTATAATCTGCGATGACTTGTGTGTAGAACAGAACACGCAAGCCGAATTTTTTAGGTGTGATTCGGAGTGTAACCAGTGTTAGACGGAATAGAACCCCTTAAAAATGGGCCAGATTCTCAACCTGCGAGTTTTTCGCCAAAATCTCAGCCCAATACTGGGCCAGGTTTATTATCTCTCTCTACCCAAACCGTTCGCTTACCCTTACCAATTAAAAATATTCCCATTGGCAAATGGTTATTGTGGGGTGGGGCATTAGCCGCTACCACAGTTGTTTCTGCGACTGTCGGGGCAACGATCGCGCTTTTGACACCATTATCACAACAAATATCGCAAAATCAAAGTTGGTCGATCCAAGATTTATGGCGAAACGCTAATATTTACCGCTTAACGCGACCAGTTAACATTTTGGTGATGGGAATCGACCGAGTTCTTGATGTTCCCCAAGACTCTCCTGCCACTATGAACGGTCGCAGCGATACCATGCTATTAGTACGAATTAATCCCGAAGATAATTCGGTTAAAATTCTTTCTATTCCCCGAGATACTCGCGTCGAAAATTCAGAATTAAGTATCAAGAAAATTAACCAAGCTAATGCTGATGGAGGCCCTGCTTTAGCAGCTAAAATTGTCAGCAGCACTTTCAATGACGTGCCAGTTGATAGATACGTGCGAGTAACTACCGATGCTTTTAAAGAATTAGTAGATTTAGTGGGCGGAATAGAAGTTTTCGTTCCTTACAAAATGGAATATGTAGATAATACTCAACATTTAAACATAAATTTAGAACCAGGCTGGCAAGTTTTAAATGGCGAACAAGCGGAACAATTTGCCCGTTTCCGTCATGATGAACATGGCGATATTGGCAGAGTGCAACGACAGCAAGCATTAATTAAAGCTTTGCGAGAACGATTAACTAGTCCCACCACGTTACCTCGCTTACCTCAATTGATGCGAATCATGCAAAGGTACGTTGACACTAATATTGATTTAGAAGAAATGTTAGCGTTAGCCAATTTTGCCCTCAAGTTGGATAAAACTGACGTACAAATGGTGATGTTACCCGGTCGTTTCAGTCAGCCGAAAGAGTACGTGGCTAGTTACTGGATTATGGATAAGGCTGGACGCGATCGCATAATGGAAAATTACTTTGGAGTAGTTCCCCAAAAGATTGCTAAAAATACCGAACGTACCGAACATTCACCTCGGATTGCCATCCAAAATGCTTCCGGCGAACCTAACATGAGTCGTCGAGTAGCTGATTATTTGAAAGCCCAAGGTTTCCGCAATATTTACTTAGTTAAAGATTGGCCGGATCACGAACATAAAACTCAAATTATCGTCCAACAAGGCGATTTACAAGCCGCCGAAAATCTAAAAGCTGCCTTAGGTTTGGGAAATATTGAAGCAGCATCTATTGGTGATATCGAATCAGACTTAACTTTGCGTGTAGGTGAAGATTGGCTGGATTCTCTCACTAAATTTTAATGTCAAACACTATGAAAGGGTGATGCAATCTGATACCTGCATCACCTTTCTGTGGATGGGTCACATCAAGCATGAGTGAAAATACGGTTTAATGCTTCTACCAAAGGAGGTATAATAATAATTTAAATAAAAATTTGCCAATTTTGTTGGCAGGGAGCAAGATTTGTTCCAGGTTTAAAGAAATTGTATAATTACATTCAATTTATCAAACAGAATTCAGGAGTCAGGAGTCATAATTCTCTTGCTTGTATTGGAGTGTGACTAGTGGATGAATAAACGGGTTTAAAACTCCCTCCAAATCATAGATTTGGAGGTGCAACAATACAGTCCTTGGGTCTCTTATCCCCAACTGATTGATTCTGACTCCTGAATTCTGACTTCTGAATTCTTCTTCAATTTAAGTTATGGTTCAATCAAATATCCTGGAACTTGCTAAGCAGGGAGATGCCAAATCGATCGCTTCTGCGATTAATTATCTTCTGCAAGATAAAGATATTATTGCCCAAGCTGATATCAAGGACAATTGTCTGCGCGTGCTTCTGGAGTCAACACAAGTCCCACCACAACAATCATCAGTTAAGTTTATTCACCAACTGATGCTCAAGTTGGCAATCGAATCGATTAAAATTGTCAAAATATATGGCAGGCAAAAAGGGCAAAGTTCCGCTGCTTGGAGAGATTCCATTAGTTTAAATAATCCCATCCAAGAACTGCCCAGCGAAAGCAGTATTATACGGGTTAATCAAGAAGTTAATCAACAGAATAAGGAAGAAGCTAATCAAGAGGAGAAGCAAACAAAGTCTAATTTTTGGCCAGTATGGTTTCCTTATCCAACTTCCTGGTTAAAAGCCGTAGTTGTCTTTGGGTTTTTATCAATAATTGGGTTTTCGATTAGGACTAGCGGACAAGTAGGCTACTTTTTAGCCAGAGTAGCAGATAGCCCGGAACCGTTTATTTTCTTTATTATATTAGGATTGCTGTCACCGATCGTCATATTTGCGATCGCGCACCACATCCTACATCTTTTGATCGGACGCTTTATTCCATCCATACAAGCACCCGAAATCGCCAAATATCAAGGATTATTACCCGGATTAATCAGTTGGTGGGAAGGTTTTTATGGCTGGCTGGTCATTTATTTAGCTACGCTGGCAGTATCAGCTACGACTCTGGGTATAGCAACGATTTTCGTTCCTCTATCAAATTTTCTTTATCAAAACTTACTCTATAACTACAATGCCGAAGATGAACAAAAGGTATTAGTTGTATTGAGTATAATCTGGATTATTTACGCTGCTGTGATTTACCAAGTCGAAAATTTATTTAAACGTCGAATGATTTCCACCTATTCTAACATTAATAAACCCGCATCAATTACACCTTCTGCTGTTGATTCACCAATCGAGGTAGAACTCGATCGAATGCGCGGTGAAATGGGTCTAACTTCTATGAAAGGAAAGCGCAAATCATCATAACTCAATTAACAATTTAAGTGAATATCAAAAAACACCACTGCATGATTCGCTATTGTTTAGTTAATAGTGATAGAGTAATTTATTAAGAAAAAATAAGCCAAAATAGTTTTTTCAAATTTAATTATATAATAATCATTGTTTTGCTTAAAAAAAGAATGTTGAATAGTATGAAAAAAACAGTAACTTTGTTTGGAATATTAGTTTTACTAATGGGGTGCAGCAACGTCAGTAGCACTACACAGCCAAACAATAATCCTAGTGCCGTCGCCGTGGCAAGTCAACCTTCTACCTCTGAAGAAAATAATTCTGCATCAAATGGGGATTTAATCGGCAAGAAAATCAAAATTTATTCCGACAAATGGCAAGTAGAAATTGAATACCTTACTCCCCAAAAGCTGCGTTGGAAAAACGTAACTCCTGGCGCTACACCGAAACAAGCTGATGCAGCAATGAGTTACAAACGTTTAAACGATTACCAACATTTCGTTAGCTGGATTGAGGAAGACGGATATACTATCAGCAAAATAGTAGATACGAAAGCAATGATGGTGTATGAATACGTATCGTATAAATCAGATAAATCACCTTTAGGCGGACGGGAAGGACGCTATGTAGAAGGGAAAATAGAATTTGTAAATTAAGTATTAGGTAGTGGGGGAGAAGAAAATTATCCCCCGCTTTATTAAATATCAAAGATTATCCGGATCGATGCCCATTTCTCGCAATCGATCGAGTAAAGATTGCGATCGCGATCGTTCCTGTTCTAACAAAGCCTCCGCCTGTTCAGCCCGTTGGCGTTCCAAAGCCTCTCGTTCCTCCGTCCAGAGTAACATATTCCCTCCGACATCCCACCAGCGCAACCAATAACCCGTCCTTCCCTCGTGCGTTCCTTCCCAGACACCCAAAAACAAATCTAATCCGGGAATACCATAACGCCCAAACTCATCGGGAGTTAGTCGTTCGTAACGTTCGGATTCTAAGCCATAAACTTCCAACCGCCCCGTATTTGGCCGAAAAATCACGTAGCGGGGGACTTTAATCACCTGTTCGTAAAAAAACCACTTGCCGATTTTTTCCGTAGACTCGACCGAATATTCCTCCCCGTAAGTAGCAGAAAGGAATTCCATCACTACTTGGGGAACAGTTCCTTGGGTATGGGGAGTGTAGCTGCGCCGAGGTTGCGTTGACTGCCAAGGTTCTACGGGACGCACGTACATCCAATCCGGCGCTTTACAGATAATTTCTTCATCAATTGCCGCGCATAAGGCAAAATTAGATACGATCGGCGCATTTTGGCAGATTTCGGGAAATACCATCAAAGGCTGACGTAGTGCAGATGCAAGTAAAGGTTGGTCTGTATTTTCCACGGGATCGTCTGGCAAAATAAAATCATCTGGCAAAATCGGCCAGGTAATTGACAGTGGTGGGACTGATGTTTGAACGATCGCAACCATTATCTCATCTCGGAGTGGGAGTGTTCATCTAGATCCTAATGTGCGAATATCGATCTATTGATAAACTTTCATAGTTAATGGAGATAGCCATCAAATATGAATAATTAATATTAGCATATAATTACGATACTTTCGAGATTAAATTGAATTCAAAAAGAGTATTTATGATGTTTTTACCCATCTCTAAACCAAAAAACTTGACAAATATTTGGCGATGGTTAATTACCCTAATAGTCGCTTTAGTGATTGCTTGTTTGTGGATAATGCTATGTGCAACTCCGGTTGCCTCAGCACAAACAAAGACAATTAATTACACGAAAACTAATTTAGAATATCGCGATTTTTCCCATACAGATTTACAGGGTGCTGTGTTTGCGGCGGCGGAAATGCGTGGGGCAACCTTGGCGGGGTCTGACTTGACTAATTCGATTTTGACTCAAGCAGTTTTACTTGAAGCAAATCTGGAAGGTGCAAATCTCACTGGTGCTTTTGTAGACCAAGTAAATTTCGTTAACGCCAATTTAACCAACGCAATTTTTCAAGAAGCGCTGACGACTGGTGCTAGATTTGATGGTGCAACGATCTCCGGGGCTGATTTTACCGATGCGTTAGTCGATCGCTATGAAGTACGGCAAATGTGCAAACGGGCAGATGGTGTAAATTCAGTCACGGGAGTTTCCACTAGGGAAAGTTTGGGCTGTCCGTGAAGAGAGGGGCTAGGGGTTAGGGGGCAGGGGGCAGGGGGCAGGGGGAAAGGGGAAGGGGGAAAGGATGGGATGTATTCTTTTACCTATGTCTACGGACAAGAAGCAGCAGAAAAGATATTGCGGGAGGTGAGAAGACCATAAGTATGTGACCGTCACAGATAAACTCTACAGATAAACTCTAAAAATTGCGATGCAAAAGTGGCAAGCTGCGATATGTAGTGCGAGCATCCTGCTCGCTAGCGCTTTTTGCGTAAGTCCTATAGTTAATCTTATAAAAAATTAAAAATATGGATACTTTTGACTGGGAAAAGCGTATTAAGGAATGGAGCCGTAGGCGGATAGAACTATTAGCTGAGGAAGAACAAGCAAAGTTACTCCCAGAAGTTCTTGAGAAATGCTACTTAGGTTATCCTGGTGCAACTGAGGAGATTCTTGCTACTGCTGAAGCTCGTTTGGGTGTAACTTTTCCGCCTTCTTACCGAGAGTTTCTTAAAGTATCTAATGGATTGCGTTCTACACCAAGCTGTGGCATCGAATTTTATTCGACTGAAGAAGTCGATTGGTATGCTCCCATCAACCAAGATTTTATAGATGAACTTATCGAAACTTGGCAAGATCCAGTAATAGACGAAGATTATTTCGTTTACGGTGATGAGCAATGTGATTTGAATTTCCGCCCTGAGTATCTACAAACAGCGTTAGAGATTAGTAATGAAAACTTAGGCTTTATCTTTTTACTAAATCCTCAAATTGTTACATCTGATGGCGAATGGGAAGCTTGGTTTTGTAGTTTTTCTTCATTATTCGGTATATCTCGATATCGTTCGTTTAGAGAAATGATGGAACAAGTATTAAGCGAGCTAGGGTTGCTAGGATAAACTTAGAGTTGGCTTAGGTGAGCTACTGGAAGACTCTACCTAAAGCCTACAGGGTTTGCTATCAAGCTAGACAGAATGATTGTCTTATAAATACAAACACTTCCCCAGAATATAACGTGGCAATAAGTTAGGCATCTGAATGGTTTTCAGGAATACAAAAATGGATTGTTACATACCCTTGTCATTAGACAAATAATCCATTGCTTTCTGATGGTATCTATAACTATGAGTATGACGGCGAAGGAAATCGCACAAAACAAAATGTTTGACATTTAAACTCGCGAAATTCTAACTAGTTTAGCGTCTGTTAACCGCGAAGCGCTTCTCTTTTTTGTCAAAAGTCCAAAACTTAACCGAGTAGTATTGGGGCGGGTTTAGACGACAATCTTCGATTCCAACAGATAACTTCACGAACAAAACCCGCCCTTGCTATCCTTGATATAAATTAAAGTCTTACAGTTGAATGGGTGGGAGATGTAGCTGATCTAATACCAATTAAATTGCTCATTTCTTGCCAGTTCAGCACGTCTTGCAGTAAAGCTTGATAGCCGGCTACATTGGGGTGAAGGCCGTCTTCGGTAAGGCGTTTGAGTATCCAATCTTCACCGCGTCCCATCCATAAATCGAAAATATCCAAATAGGGAATATTTCGCATCTGACAAGCTAGTTTAGTAGCTTCTTTGTAGCGATATTGGTCAGCGCGATCGTAATAAAAACAATCTAAAAACGGCATTTTGCTTTCATCCACCGGCACCATACCCACAAACAGCACCGCACAAAGCTGTTGCGCTTGTTCTAGTAAAGCAGCGATTTCTAGTTGAAAAGTATCGAAATCCGTGTAGTTGCGTCCGTTGGAACGTCCCAAGCGTGCCGAATCATTCACGCCAACTGAAAGTACGATCGCATCCGGTACTCGATTTCGCAGTTCGCCCCGATGTCGAAACTCCTGTTCTAACCTTTGTCCTACTTGCTTGACACCATCTCCCCGCACTCCCAAATTATAAAGTACGTGACCGGGACTAGCAGGTAACATCCATTGGCGGCGCAGTCTTTCTACCCAGCCCCCACCTTCATGATCTCCATATCCGTAAACTAGGCTATCTCCCAGCGCTACAATCTTCATGGGATGGCTCTTTACTTGGTGGAACTGTGCAGAAGCAGGAACTACCAATGTTGGCATAGGTCTTCATACTTACGAAAAGTGGATAGTTTTTAAATCTTGACATATTGAGAAGAATCTACACAATATCTAGGGAAATAAGTGTTCGATTTGTAGCTATTTAGCACTTCTTCTCTAGTTCGATCGGGATTCTCAAGCCAGATGACACGGCTCTTTGAACTGCCTGGTAAACTGGGAATTGACCTGTAAAACCCAAATTCTATGTACAAGCGTTCCAAATTCGAGACAACTCAAACTCAAATCATGTATAGGGCGGAAGATTTAATCAGTGCTGCCTCGAATCGCTATAGGATTACGGTTCAGGTTGCCAATCGTGCCAAACGTCGCCGCTATGAAGATTTTGATAACATCGACGATCCGATGATGAAACCCGTAATCCGCGCCATCATCGAAATGTCTGATGAGTTAACGCAACCAGAGATTATCGGAGAATAACCAAACTTTTTGGGCATCGGGCAAAAAGGCATGGGAAATGCTTATATTGCAATGATTCTGGTGAATCTGAGTAAGCCTTTCGCGCTATGTACGGAAGATCCCATTAAATCTGTTGGTTCATAGTTCATGATTCATAGTTGGTAATTAGCAAATGAATCGTGAACTATCCTTTTTTGTGAATAAAATTCTCTCTCGATTTTCTTACTTTAGGTGGGAAATAAAGGCTTTAGGGTATGTCCAATAAACTAATTTTTACGGCTACAGTTCTCACCATAACTGGTTTAATCATTTTTGGTTCGGGTTTTGGTAATTTCTTTAGCCTAGTCGATGCACCTGCTCAAGCACAACAATTGCGACCCCAAGACGTTTGGCGGCAGGTTTATCAGCAATTGCCAGAGTTGCCCCTGGAAAATGAATATGTTAGTAAGGAAAACGGGCAACCAGCAACCGATAACACCCTGGTAAGTCGGTTAATTCGGTATCACCTTTATGTAAAAGGGCGTCCTCCCATGTATCGATTCGATTGGAAATTAACGATCGCAGATTATTTAGGGGCGCACGATTTAATTAATGAAGGTTCTTATCCCGGTTATGATAGTTTGCGAAAAAATCCGATGGAAGGCGATCGGGCTGCCATTAGTCGCCTCACCAGATCTCAGAGGGATGCGTTAGTAAATGCGATCGTCGGTATTTTTAACCCCAACGTCGCCGCCCAACCTCAACCAACTCCCACACCCAGCACTTCCCCAGCACAACCATCACCCGTGCGATCGAATCCCTACTCACCCCCACGTTTACCGCAACCGGGAGATGCTAGATTACTCATGCCTTAATCGAGATGGGAGATAGGATATGTAAAAAATACGTTAATTTTTATTCTTCATCCTTCATCCTTCACCCTTTATCCTTCATCTTTCACCACTCTCCAATCTAAAATCTAAAATCGAAAATCTAAAATCAGCATAATGGAACGTCTGATCAAAAGTGGAGAGGGATGGCGCATCGGTTGGAACCCCAACGCCACTGAATTTAAAGGATTAGTCGGTGGGGATCGTTGGGGATTTGAACTAACAGAAGCAGAATTAAATGACTTTTGCCGCTTGTTGACTCAACTGGCGCGAAGCATGAAAGAAATTGCCAGCGAGTTAATGGATGAAGAGAAGATTGCTTGCGAAGCCGAAAGCGATTTACTTTGGATGGAAGTAGAAGGCTATCCCCACTCCTACAGTCTCCACTTGATTGTAAACCGATGCCGTCGCTGCGAAGGCACTTGGCCTCCCACTGCCGTACCGGGCTTGCTGCAAGCAGTCCAAGTTTTACAAGTTTTCTAGTTGCCAATCTATTTAGATGTGCTATATTAGTAAAGCATCGAAATCGGGGCGTAGCGCAGCTTGGTAGCGCACTACTTTGGGGTAGTAGGGGTCGTGG
>CAZJJR010000041.1:0-30050 GCA_964546365.1 uncultured bacterium
AAAACTGGTAGCAATGCGAGGAAATTTAATGCAAACAATGCCTGGTGGTGCAATGTTGGCAGTTTCCTTACCCGCCGCAGAAGTTCAGGAATTTTTGAGTGAGGAATTATCTTTAGCGGCGAGTAATAGCGCTGCTTTATGTGTGGTTTCGGGAACTTATGAAGCGATCGATAATTTAGAAGCAAAACTAACTTCTCAAGGAATTAATTGTCGCCGCTTGCATACTTCCCATGCGTTCCATTCGGCGATGATGACACCGATTTTGGAACCGTTTATCGAAGCAGTAAAACAAGTCAAATTAAATCCGCCGCAACTTCCTTTTATTTCCAACGTTACAGGTAATTGGATTACCGAAAAAGAAGCGATCGATCCTCAGTATTGGGCGAAACATTTGCGCCAAACTGTAAGATTTAGTGAAGGAATTTCTACATTACTCAAAGAACCAGGACGAGTGTTGTTAGAAGTTGGCCCAGGCAGAACATTAACTACCTTTGTCAAACGTCATTCAGAAGCAGCACAAGTAACAATAACATCAATGCGTCATCCTCAAGAAAATGACTCGGATGTAGCATTTTTACTCAAGGCTTTGGGTAAACTTTGGTTGGCAGGTATCAAAATAGATTGGTCTGGATTTTATAGCGGCGAAAAACGCTATAGATTACCGTTACCAACTTATCCATTTGAGCGACAACGTTATTGGATTGAACCACAAAAACAATCGAAAAAATCTGAATATGCTATTACTAAAAAATCAGATATTTCTGATTGGTTTTACATTCCTTCTTGGAAACGTTCTTCTTTAACTGCAAACACTAATTCCCCTGTATCACGCTGGCTAATTTTTGTAGACGATCGCAATATCGGCACGCAAATTTCCCAAAAATTAGCGCTGACTGGAAATGAAGTAATTACAGTTAGCGTAACAGACAAATTTAGCCAACTTGGTGAGTTTGCTTATGGGATCAACCCCCAAAATCAAAATGATTATTATGCTTTAATCCAACGCTTACAAACTGCGGGTAAGTTGCCAAGCAAAATCGTTCATTTATGGGGCGTTAGTTCTGATACAAACGAATTAAATATTGAATTCTTTAATCACTGTCAAAATTTAGGATTTTACAGCCTTTTATTTCTTACTAAAGCGCTGGGAAAACTTGATAGTAGCCAACCTTTAGAAATTGCGATCGTTACTAACAACGTTCAAGAAGTTATTGGAGATGAACAACTTTGTCCTGAAAAAGCGACATTATTAGGTATTAGTAAGGTAATTCCTCAAGAATACCCTCATATCACTTGCCGTAATATTGATATCGTTATTTCTGAAATAGAAATCGAGCAACTTTTGACAGAATTGACTGCTTCGTCTTCTGACTTAGTTGTTAGCTACCGAGGCAAATATCGCTGGGTACAAATTTTCGATTCGATTCAATTAAATGCTACTTCTATTAACCCGACTTGTTTAAGAGAAAAAAGTGTTTATCTAATTACTGGTGGACTGGGAGGAATTGGGTTAGTATTAGCAGAATATTTAGCCGAAAAAGTGCAAGCTAAATTAATTTTAATCGGGCGTTCTGCTTTGCCAGAAAAAACCAATTGGAAACAATGGTTAGCTAATCATGACGATCGAGATAGTACCAGTCAAAAAATCAGAAAATTACAAAAATTGGAGGCATTGGGGGCAGAAGTTTTAGTTATTAGTGCTGATGTTGGTAATTTCGAGGAAATGCAGAATGCGATCGCAACTTCTTTAGATCGCTTCGGTCGGATTCACGGTGTCATTCACACCGCCGGAGTCCGGTTATTTAATACCATTCAACAAAGCGATCGCAAACAGTGCGATCGACAATTTTATCCCAAAGTTCAAGGACTCTATGTATTAGAAACTCTCTTCCAAAACAGAGAATTAGATTTTTGTGTTGCTTACTCTTCCTTAGCTTCTGTTCTCGGATTATTGGGTAAAGCTGCTTATCCTGCCGCCCATAATTTTATTGATGCTTTTGCACGTAAATATCCCCGTTGGATTAGCATTAATTGGGATAATTGGCAAACCGAATCGGAACTATCACCCGACAAAGCAGGTGAATTGATAATGACTTCCGAAGAAGGATTAGAAGCTTTAAACCGTATCCTATCTTCAGAACAAATTCCGCAAGTGATTGTTTCAACAGCGGATTTACAAACTCGGCTAGATCGATGGACTAATCATCAAGAACGTGCTAAAAAAATAGAATCTTTCTCGCTTCATTCCCGACCAAACTTATCGAATACTTATGTTGCACCTAGAAATCCTGTCGAGCAAATTTTGACAGACATCTGGCAGCAATTATTAGGAATCGAGCAAGTAGGAATTAATGACAATTTCTTTGAATTAGGAGGAGATTCCGTTCTCGGCATTCAGTTTATTGCCAAAGCTAATCAAGCAGGAGTTCAATTAACTACAAAGCAAGTTTTTACTCACCAAACTATTGCTGAACTAGCAGCCGTAGCCAGCACCAACTCATTAATTCAAGCCGAACAAGGATTAGTTACGGGTTCCGTTCCCTTAACCCCGATTCAACATTGGTTTGTTGAACAAAACCAACCAGATTCACATCACTGGAATCAGGCAGTTTTATTAGAAACATTACAACTGCTCGATCCGGTAATTTTAGAGCAAGCATTACAGCAATTGTTGTTACAACATGATGCCCTTCGCTTGCGCTTTACTCCCTCAAAAACGGGATGGCAACAAGTTAATTCTGGTATTGATGAAAAGCTGTCATTAATACAGATAGATTTGTCAGGATTATCATTAAAAGCGCAGCAAGAAGCAATAGAAACAAAGGCAAGCGAACTGCAAAACAGCTTAAATTTATCAGCAGGGTCATTAATTCGGGTAGCTTTATTTGATTTAGGAAATACTCAACGCTTGCTAATAGTTATTCATCACCTGGCTGTTGATGTTGCCTCTTGGCGAATTTTAATTGAAGACCTCCAAACAGCTTATCAGCAGTTACAAAATGGTGAGACAATTCAATTACCTATAAAAACAACATCTTTTAAACAATGGGGGGAAAAATTACAGGAATATGCTCGATCGCAAACCTTAGTAAAAGATCTAAATTATTGGTTAAATCTTCCCACTCAAGCATCCCCCTTACCCGTAGACTATCCCAACGGTGAAAATACAGTTGCGTCAGCGCGTTCAGTTTCAGTAACGCTGAGTACCTCAGAGACTCAGGCTTTATTGCAAGAAATACCAGCAGTTTATCGCACCCAAATTGATGATGTGTTGCTGGCTGGTTTGGTGCAATCTGTTAATCGTGTGATGGGCATTTCTTCCTTATTAATTGATTTAGAAGGAAACGGACGAGAGGCTAAGTTAGAAGGGGTAGATTTATCTCGCACGGTGGGATGGTTTACAACAATTTACCCGGTTTTATTAAATTTAGAAAATGCAAAAAGTTCGGGTGATATTTTAACAATAATTAAAGAAGAAATCCGTCGGATTTCTCAAGAAGGAATCGGCTATGGTTTGGGGCGTTATTTGAGTCAGGATAATGCGATCGCATCCCAATTGCAATCTCTACCCCGACCCGAAATAATTTTCCTTTACTTGGGACAGTTGGACCAAAGTTTGCCTCAATCTGCCTTATTCCGGTTAACGCGAGAATCTTGCGGCGCAGAACGCAGTCCCCAAGGCATTCGCCCCCATCTGTTGCAAGTAACGGGATTTGTTACGCAAGGTCAACTGCAACTGGATTGGACTTACAGCGAAAACGTACATCGACGAGAAACGATTGAAAATTTAGCTCAAGGGTGTATTGAAGCGCTGGAAAAGTTAATCGATCGCTCTCAATCTGCCGATGAAGTTAGCGTTACGGCATCAGACTTTTCTGCTAATAAAATTAGCCAAAAAGATTTGAGCAAATTGCTAAATGTCGCCAGTAAAATGAATCGGAGGATAAGCCAATGAACGCAGAAAATATAGAAGATATTTACGAACTTTCTCCCATGCAGCAAGGATTATTGTTCCACACCATTGCTGACCCTAATTCGGGAGTATATTTCGAGCAATTGAGTATCAAATTACAAGGAAATTTGAATATTGATGCGTTTCAAAAAGCTTGGCAAACTGTTGTCAATCGGCATCCAATTTTACGCACTGCTTTTTATTGGGAAGAGTTAGAGCAACCTTATCAAGTTGTGTATCGAAAAGTGGAGTTAGCGATCGCGCAACAAGACTGGCGAAAACTCTCCACCGAAGAACAAGAAAAACAATTAGAAATTTTCTTGAAAAGCGATCGAAAACAAGGTTTCGACCTTTCCCAAGCACCTCTTTTGCGGTTAGCTTTACTCCAAATAGCAGATAATGCTTATTACTTCGTTCGCAGCCATCATCACATCATTTTAGAAGGATGGTCGTGGTCGTTGTTGTGGAATGAAATTAACATTTTATATCATGCTTTTTGTCAAGAAAAAAATATTAATTTAGCACCCGTTCGCCCTTATCGGGATTATATTACTTGGTTACAAAAACAAGATTTATCAAAAGCTGAGACATTCTGGCGGCAACAGTTGCAGGGATTTACCGCACCTACATCATTAGTAGTCGATAAAACTCTCAAACCTAACCCCCCCAGCCCCCCTTCCCTACAAGGCAATGAGGGAGTAATACACCCCTCTCCTTGCAGGAGAGGGGCTGGGGGAGAAGTCGAATCCTGTGCGATCGATTTATCAGCCACTACAACGACGGCTTTGCAATCTTTCGCACGACAACATCAATTAACCTTAAATGTACTGGTGCAAGGTACGTTTGCTTTACTGTTAAGTCGTTATAGCGGCGAGACAGATATTGTATTTGGCATTACGACTTCCGGGCGACCTCCTGAACTGCCAGGAGTAGAGTCGATCGCCGGATTATTTGTTAATACATTACCATTACGAGTACAAGTAGATTCCGATGCGTTTATCGTACCTTGGTTGCAGCAATTGCAAGCGCAATTAGCTTTAACTAGCGAGTACGAATATACACCACTATTAGAAATTCAAAAATGGAGTGAAATACCTCGTGGTTTGCCTTTATTTGAAAGCATCGTAGCGTTTAATAACTATCCTGTAGATGCCGGACGCTCTCAACTAAGCGAAAGCATCGGAGCTAGTGATTATCGGGTATTTGAAAAAACCAATTATCCTCTCAATTTAGTAGTAAAACCCGGACAAGAATTAAGATTGGAAATTGCTTACGCTCCTCGCAGTTTTGAGAAAGAAGTAATTACTCGTCTATTAGGTCATCTAAAAACTTTATTAGAAAGTATTCCATCTAATTCAACAGCAAAACTGCAAGATTTACCTCTATTAACCGCAGCAGAATGGCAGCAATTAGTTGTGGATTGGAATCAAACTCAGTGCGACTATCCGCAAAAGTCCATTCACGAATTGTTTGAGGCACAAGTAGAAAGAACACCCGACGCAGTAGCAGTAGTATTTGAAGATCAATCGCTGACATATCGGGAATTAAATCAACAAGCAAATCAATTAGCGCATTACTTGCGTGGGTTGAATGTAAAGACAGAAACTCTGGTGGGCATTTATTTAGAGCGATCGCTAAATACGATCGTCGCTATTTTAGCTATCCTCAAAGCGGGGGGTGCTTATCTTCCCTTAGATCCGGCATATCCTAAAGAGCGACTAGCTTATATATTGGAAGATTCCCAAATTTCTGTATTGCTAACTCAGCAAGATTTAGTAGGAGCATTACCACCATCAAATGCTCGAATTATTTGCTTAAATATTGACTCAAAAATCATAGCTAGAGAAAGCAAAGAAAATCCGGTAAGCGAATCAAATCCAGATAATCTTGCTTATGTTATTTATACTTCTGGTTCAACAGGTAAACCTAAAGGTGTATTAATTCCTCATAAAAATGTTGTGCGTTTATTTAGCGCTACTCAATCTTGGTTTAACTTCGATAATCGCGATGTTTGGACGCTTTTTCATTCTTACGCTTTTGACTTTTCAGTTTGGGAAATTTGGGGCGCTTTACTTTACGGCGGACGGTTAGTAATTGTACCTTTTTGGATAAGTCGATCGCCCGATGCTTTCTATCAATTATTGTGTCAGCAAGAAGTAACAGTACTCAACCAAACCCCTTCAGCTTTCCGCCAATTAATGCAAGCAGAAGCCTCGCTAAGTGTTACTAAAAATTTAGCCTTGCGCTTAGTAATTTTTGGTGGCGAAGCTTTAGAACTTCCAAGTTTGAAGCCTTGGTTTGAGCGTCATGGAGATAAAATGCCGCAGTTAGTTAATATGTATGGCATTACGGAAACAACGGTTCATGTTACTTATCGTTCATTGACGATCGCAGATACAAACGAAACAGCAAGCGTTATCGGGCGTTCAATTCCTGATTTGCAAATTTATTTACTCGATCGATCTCAACAACCAGTTCCGATTGGCGTTCCCGGTGAAATATACGTGGGTGGCGCTGGTTTAGCGAGAGGTTATTTTAATCGACCAAACTTGACTGCTGAAAGATTTGTTCCTAACCCTTTTAGTAACAAATTGGGCGCACGTTTATACAAAACTGGTGATTTGGCTCGGTACTTATCAGATGGCACTATTGAATATTTAGGACGAATTGATAACCAAGTAAAAGTTCGAGGTTTCCGCATAGAATTAGGAGAAATTGAAGCCGTTTTAAGTCAACATCCAGCCTTGCAACAAGCTGTTGTTGTAGTGCGAGAAGATAGATATGACGACAAGCGTTTAGTTGCTTATGTTGTCAAAAAACAACCTGATATTTCTGCCGGATCGGAATCATCCCTTAAACTGCACTCGAAACTGCATAATTTTCTGGCAGAAAAACTGCCTTCATACATGATACCGAGTGCCTTTGTTTTGTTAGAATCACTACCCCTAACAACTAATGGAAAAGTCGATCGCAAAAACCTACCAGCACCCGATTTTACACAAATTCAATTAAAAGAAAGTGCGACAATTCCTTTAACACCGATTCAAGAAATGCTGACTGGTATTTGGCAAAAAGTTTTAGGAATCGAGCAAATTGGTATTAACGAAAGCTTTTTTGAATTAGGCGGACACTCTCTACTTGCAACTCGCGTTATCTCACAAATTCGGTCAAATTTTAAAGTAGAGTTACCCCTGCGAATTCTATTTGAATTTCCGACAATTGCTAAGTTATCTCAACAAATTGAAACCGCAACTAAAGTAGGCTTGGGGATAGCATCGTCTTCAATTAAACCAGTCACAAGAGAAAAACCATTAACATTATCTTTTGCTCAATCTAGATTGTGGTTTATTGACCAATTAGATCCGGGAAATTCCAGCTACAATCTATTTGCTGCGGTACGTTTGAAAGGTGAATTTAATCTGACATTTTTAGAGCAAAGCTTAAACGAAGTTATTAGGCGGCACGAAGTTCTACGTACCAACTTTATCGAAGTCAATGGACAAACCATTCAGGTAATTTTGCCTAAACTTAGCTTAACTATCCCAGTTATCAAAGTTCAGCAAGAACAACATATTCAGCAATTTGCGATCGCAGAAGCTAACAAACCTTTTAACCTCAGTAAAGACCCATTATTGCGTTTATCTTTCTTGGAAATTGAACCTACAGAAGGCGTGTTATTACTGACAATGCACCATATTATTTCTGATGGTTGGTCGATGGGTTTACTACTCCAAGAAATCACCGCACTTTATCAAGCGTTCAGTTCACAACAACCCTCTCCATTACCGGAGTTACCGATACAATATGCTGATTTTGCCGTTTGGCAGCGTCAGTGGTTACAAGGAGAAGTTTTGCAAACTCAGCTAAATTATTGGCAACAGCAGTTAGGTAATAATTTACCAATTTTAAATTTACCAACTGACCGACCTCGACCGTCTGTACAAACTTTCCAAGGTGCTAAACAAACGCTAGTTTTATCTCCGCAATTAACAAAAGATTTAAAGAATTTAAGCACGTCTTTTGGTGGCACGCTGTTTATGACTTTGTTGGCAGTATTTAAAATATTGCTGCATTATTTGAGTAACCAAAATGATATTGTTGTAGGAACGGATGTTGCAAATCGCAATCGCTCTGAAACAGAAGGGTTAATTGGCTTTTTTGTCAATCAATTGGTGTTGCGTACTAATGTTAGCGGAAATCATAATTTTGAAGATTTATTAGCACGAATTCGTCAAATTACTTTGGATGCTTACGCTCATCAAGATTTGCCTTTTGATAAGTTGGTAGAGGTATTGAATCCAGAACGCGACCTCAGCCGCACGCCTTTATTTCAAGTGAAATTTGTATTACAAAATGCTCCGATGCCGCCTTTGGAGTTTGCAGGTTTAACTTTGCAACCTTTAGAGGTTGATAAGGGAACTTCTCGGTTTGATTTGCTTTTAAATATGGCGGAAGTGGAGAGAGGTTTAGTTGCTTCTTTGGAGTACAATACCGATCTGTTTAATGAGAGTACGATCGCAAGATTTTTAAGTCATTTTGAAATGTTGCTCGATCGAGTTGTGAGTAGCCCTGATGTTCAATTAAATGAGCTTAAGGAATTTTTAGCAGCAGCAGATGAGCAGCAGCGAAATGCGAAGGAGGAGGTGTATCAGGAAAGTGTCAGGCAGAAGTTGATGAGGGTTAAACGAAAGTCGGTTATTAATTAATGGCTTTTTGTAAAGGTTTCAAGATTGATTTTTTACCACGGATGAACACAGATGTATGCGCGGTCTTTTCGTGAGGTAAAGAGATTGATTGGATGAATTGATTGATTTTTGAAAGAGAGTTGATGATTAGGAAGCTTAAAGGGAGAGAATAGGAAAATGCAGTCAGTAGTTTTAGAAGGGTTTCGGCTTTCACCACAGCAAAAATATCAGTGGTTGTTACAGAAGGAACAATCACACCAGCCTTATCGCGTTCAAGGTGCGGTGTCGATCGAGGGAGATATTAATGTTGATGTTCTTAAACAAGCTTTGGCAGTTGTAGTTGAGCGATACGAAATTTTTCGCACGGCTTTTAAATGTTTGCCTGGAATGGAAATTCCGATTCAGGTGATTGGCGATCGCACTAAATCAACTAATCATATAACTTGGCTATATGATAACAATTTAAGTAATTTTTTACCATTAGAACAAGCATCGAAAATTGAGGCAATTTTTGCTGATTTTTCGCGATTAAATTTTAACTTTGAACAAGGCAAAGTAATTTATGTTTCTCTGGTAACTCTATCACCTAAAAAATACATTTTATTGATTAGTTTGTCTGCTTTGATTGCAGATAAGTTGACGTTACAAAACCTAGTTGGCGAACTTAATCGTACTTATGCGGCTTGTTTGAATCATCAACCTTTAGATGATGAACCTTTGCAATACGCAGATATCGCTGAGTGGCAAAATGAATTATTAAACTCAACAGATACGGAAATTGGTAGAGAATATTGGCAAAAGCAGGATATTGTAAATCTGCTCGATCTGCGTCTCCCTTTGGAAAGTCGATCGCCAGAACAACTAGAATTTAATCCTAAAATTTTTAGCTTAAATATTCATTCAACCTGGTTGGAAAAATTTTCAGCTTTAGCAGTTAACAATGATTTTGTTGCTAACTTTTTGTTGACTTGTTGGCAAATTCTATTGTGGCGTTTAACCGATCGCTCCGATCTAGCGATCGCACTCCACTACACCGGACGCAATTACGAGGAATTAACATCAGCTATTGGTAATTTGGCGAAATACTTACCCTTGCGGTTTCATCTAGAAGATTCCGATAAATTTAGCCAAGTTGTACAGCAAAATCAAAAAATTAAAGCAGAAGCAGCTAAATGGCAAGATAGTTTTTCTTGGGAATATATTGTCACAGGAAACGAGAAAGCGATCGCGTTTTGTCCGTTTAGTTTTGAGTTTGAGTTAACGCCAAAGTCGGAAAATACTAACAACTCCAGTTTTTCGATTTACAAACAGTATGCTTGTCTCGATCGTTTCAAAGTTAAGCTAGTTTGTATTTACCAAGAAGATTCTCTAAATTTAGAGATTCATTACGATGCCAGCTTATTTTCGGCAGAAGATATCGCTCAATTAGCAGAACAATATCAAATTTTGCTTAAAAGTGCCTTATCTAAACCAGATGCTTGCATTGATGAATTAGAAATTTTGAGCGATCGCGATCGCCAAAAAATCTTAGTCGAATTTAACCAAACTAAATTCACGACTCCAGCACAGTGCATCCACGATTTATTTGCTGCACAGGTAGAACTTACACCTAATAATATTGCCGTTCGATTTGCTGACAAGCAATTAACTTATCGGGAACTGAACGACAAGGCAAATCAACTGGCGCATTATCTGCAAAAATTAGGAGTTGGTGCGGAAACAATTGTGGGAATTTGCATCGAACGTTCTGCCGAACTCCTAATCGGAATTCTCGGTATTTTGAAAGCTGGTGGTGCTTACTTACCCCTCGATCCGGCATATCCGCCAGAAAGATTGCAGTTCATGTTGTCCGATTCTCAGGCATTATTTGTTCTCACTCAGCAGTCATTAGTCGATTGCAATCTTCTAGGAACAAATGAGCAAAAATTAAACGCTACTATCCTATTTTTAGATACAGATTGGGAAGAAATTGAGCGAGAAAATAACGCTAATCCAATTAATCAAGCTACCCCGCAAAACTTGGCTTATGTAATTTATACATCAGGTTCAACTGGAAAACCCAAGGGAACGATGATTCCCCATCAAGGATTAGTTAATTATCTCAATTGGTGTACTCAAACTTATGAAGTAAAAGAAGGTTGTGGTGCTACCGTTCAATCTTCAATTGGGTTTGATGCAACGATTACCAGCTTGTTTTCTCCTTTATTAGTTGGACGAGAAGTAGTTCTCTTACCGGAAGCGGAAGAAATTGATGCTTTGAGTTCGATTTTGCGCTCTCAAAGTAATTTTAGTTTAGTGAAAATTACTCCTGCCCATTTAGAATTACTCAGCCAATTACTATCAGGTGAAGAAGCAAGCGGTCAAACCAGAGCGTTTATTATTGGTGGTGAAGCATTATTAGCTAAAAGTGTTTCTTTCTGGCGAAATTTTGCACCGAATACTAGGTTGATTAACGAATATGGCCCGACGGAAACGGTGGTCGGATGTTGCGTTTACGAAGTCTCTCCCGAAACCTCAGAAGTTGGTACGGTTCCCATCGGTCGCCCGATCGCAAATACTCAACTTTATATTCTCGATCGCTATCTCAAACCAGTTCCCATCGGCGTTATCGGCGAACTCTATATCGGCGGTGCAGGAGTTGCCAGAGGCTATCTCAATCGCCCGGAATTAACTGCTGAAAAATTCATTCCCGATCCGTTTAGCGAACAACCGGGAAATCGCTTATATAAAACAGGAGATTTAGTCCGTTATTTACCTGATGGAAATATTGAGTTTTTAGGAAGAATTGACCATCAAATAAAACTGCGTGGTTTCCGTATTGAATTGGGTGAAATTGAAGCAGTATTAACTCAACATCCAGAGGTAAAACAAGCAGTTGTGTTATGTCGAGAAGACGATCCAAACGATAAACGTTTGGTGGCTTATGTAGTTTTACGTTCGCATTTATCACATTCAGAAATTACTAATGAATTGCGTCATTTCCTGCAAAATCACCTGCCAGAATACATGATTCCGGCTGCGTTTATTATCCTAGATTCGCTACCTTTAACGCCTAATGGCAAAGTCGATCGCCAAGCGTTACCTGCACCGAAAAAATTACAATTGCAAAATTTTGTTGCTCCTCGCACGCCAGCCGAGGAAGTAGTAGCCGAGATTTGGCAAGAAGTATTGAAGTGCGATCGCGTAGGCATCAACAACAATTTCTTTGAATTGGGCGGACATTCACTATTAGCAACTCAGGTAATTTCTAGACTGCGACAAGTATTTCAAATTGAGCTTCCTTTACGCAGTTTATTTGAAGCACCCACCGTAGAAACCACAGTTAATTTAATCGCCCAGAGTTGGGGTAGTCGAGATGTGGTAGAAGAAATTGCTCAAACTTTGCAGGAATTAGAAAAACTTTCGGATAGCGAAATTGAAAAAATAAACGTTGAGGTATAAAATGAGTAATTTATCAGCAAAAAAACAACAGCTTTTACAAGAGTTATTGAAGAAAAAAGGAATTAATGTTGAGCAGAAACAACTCATCACTCGGCGAACTCAATTAAGTTCGATTCCGTTGTCGTTTGCTCAACAAAGATTATGGTTCCTTTATCAATTAGAACCGAATAACCCGTTTTACAATATTTCTGCGGCGGCTCGTTTGACAGGTGCGATCGACATTCCGGCGTTAGAGCAAACTTTGAATGAAATCGTGCGTCGTCATGAAGCTTTACGCACGAATTTTATTGTTATTGATGGGCAACCCGTTCAAATTATTAAACCCAGTTTGACTTTAAATTTACCAGTCATAGATCTCCGCTCAGATCCCCGACTTCTTGAAGAAGTCGGGGATGTAGAAGGATATTTAAATTTATTAGCTAATCAAGAAGCACAAAAACCCTTTGATTTAGAACGAGATCCTTTACTGCGGGCAACTTTATTACAGTTAGATGAAACCGAGTACGTGCTGTTATTTACCATGCACCATATTGTCTCGGATGGTTGGTCAATATCAGTTTTAATTCGGGAAGTTGCGGCAATTTATGAAGCAAAATTATGCCATCAACCTTCACCATTGCCGGAACTGCCCATTCAATATCCTGACTTTGCAGTATGGCAGCGTCAGTGGTTGCAAGGAGAGGTACTGCAAAACCAACTTTCTTACTGGCGAAAACAGTTAGGAGATGAACCGCCAGCGCTGAAGTTACCAACCGATCGCCCTCGTCCCACTGTTGAATCGTTTCGCGGCGCATCGCGATCGTTCTGCGTTTCTCCCGAACTTACCGCAGCCCTCAAAACTCTAAGTAATCAAGAAAATGCTACTTTATTCATGACTTTGTTAGCAGCATATAAAACTTTGCTGCATCGCTATACAAATCAAGATGATATTGCGATCGGTTCGGGAATTGCTAACCGCAACCGGGCAGAAATTGAAGGATTAATTGGCTTTTTTGTTAATACTTTAGTGTTACGTACCGACTTAGGAAAGAATCCCACTTTTCGAGAATTCTTAGGACGAGTGCGCGAAGTAACTCTATCTGCTTATGCCCATCAAGATTTACCTTTTGAGTATTTGGTAGAACAGCTGCACCCGGAACGAGATTTAAGCCGCAATCCTCTATTTCAAGTAGTGTTTATTCTTCAAAATGCAACAACGGAAAAGTTGCAACTTCCCGGTTTAACTATTACTCCCCTGAAGCAGCAAAATTGGACAGCTAAGTTTGATTTGTATTTATCAATGCACGAATCTGATTCGGGATTGACGGGTACTTTTGAATACAATACCGATCTGTTTGATGAAAGTACGATCGCACGAATGGAAGGGCATTTTCTCACTTTGCTTTCAGGCATTGTTGCCAATCCTAATCAGCGACTTTTTGAATTACCTTTATTAACAGAAACAGAACGGCATCAACTATTAATTGAATGGAATCAAACTCACGCTAATATTCCAGATAATAAGTGTCTCCATCAGTTATTTGAAGCGCAAGTAGAACAAACTCCGAATGCGATCGCACTCGTTTTTGAGAACCAACAATTAACCTATCAGGAACTCAATGCCAAATCGAATCAAGTCGCCCATTACTTGCAAAAACTCCTGCCAACTTTAGAGAATCAACCTTTAATTGGGATTTGCATGGAGCGATCTCTGGAAACAATTATTGGTATTTTAGGTATTTTGAAAGCGGGTGGCGCTTATGTGCCGATCGATCCAACCTATCCGCGCAAACGGTTGGCTTTCATGTTGAAAGATGCACAAATGCCAATTCTGCTTACCCAAGAAAAATTAGTTAATGCTTTACCTCAACATCAAGCTAGTGTAATTTGTTTAGATAAAGATTGGGAAGAAATTCAGCAGGAAAGCACTCGCAATCCTGCTATTAAAACAACATCCCAAGATTTAGCCTATATTCTTTATACTTCTGGTTCTACTGGTCAACCAAAAGGAGTTTGTTGCCGCCATATTGGGGTTATCAATTTATTAACTGATTCTGAAAAAAGAGCGCCTTTAAAAGTTGGCGATCGCTGTAGTTTATACACCAGTTTCAGCTTTGATGTTTCTGTCTATGAGATATTTTCCGCGTTACTTGCAGGTGGTTCATTGCACATAGTTCCCGAAAGTTTGCGAACTGATATTATGGGATTGATTGAATGGTTGCAAGCACGACAAATTCAGAGTGCTTACATTCCACCATTTATGCTGCAAACTTTATCTGAATCGCTCGAAAAAATAGCCATTCCGTTAAAAAGATTGCTAGTTGGTGTAGAACCAATTAATCAACAGTTATTAAGTAAAATCCAAGAACTAATTCCTGGTTTGCAAATTATTAACGGTTATGGCCCAACAGAAGCAACCATTTGCACTACTTTGTATTCAGTAGAAACCAAATCTGCTCCTAACAGAAACACCCCGATCGGAAGACCAGTTCAAAACACGAAAATTTACATTCTTGATGCTGCTTTACAACCCGTTCCGATTGGCGTTCCCGGAGAACTTTGCATTAGCGGTATGGGATTAGCTTCAGGATATTTAAACCGTCCCGAACTAACTAACGAAAAGTTCATTTCCAATCCTTTTTGTACAAATTCTCTAGAAGACTCTTTGAATTCAAGACTTTATAAAACAGGAGATTTAGCCCGTTACTTACCTGATGGAAATATCGAGTTTTTAGGACGTATCGATTACCAAGCAAAAATACGCGGTTTCCGCATTGAACCGGGAGAAATTGAAGCCGTATTGCACGAACATCCTGCCGTACAAGAGGCGGTAGTAATGATTCGTGAAGATCGCCCCAATGACAAGCGATTGGTTGCTTATATCGTGCAACGTCCAGCTACTCAAGAATTACAAGAATTAGTAGAATCTTGGCAAAGCGAACATATTTCACAATGGCGATCGCTCTACGAAGATACTTATAGCCAATCGTCATCAAATGAAAATCAAACCTTCAATATTATAGGTTGGAATAGCAGCTATACAGGTTTACCCATTCCCGCAGCAGAAATGAGTGAATGGGTAGATTACACAGTTGAAAGAATTCTCTCATTGCAACCTAAACAAGTGCTAGAAATTGGCTGCGGTACGGGTTTATTACTCAGCCGTATTGCACCTCACTGCGATCGATATTCGGCAACTGATTTTTCTGCCGAAGTCTTGCATTATCTCGCACACACAAACCTATTAAAACAGTCTTCCCACATCACTTTACTGAACAGAACAGCCGAAAATTTCGAGGGAATAGAAGCCGCAAGTTTTGACACGATAATTATTAATTCGGTGATTCAATATTTCCCCAGCATTGATTATTTAGTGCGAGTTCTAGAAGGTGCAGTAAAAGTAGTAAAGCCGGGAGGGTCTATTTTTATTGGCGATATCCGCAGTTTGCCTTTGTTAGAAGCTTTCCATACTTCAATACAACTGAGTCAAGCTGATAATTCTCTCTCCCACACTCAGTTACAGCAACGGATACAACAATCTCTAGCTCAAGAACAAGAATTAGTTATCGATCCGGCATTTTTTGCAGCATTGAAACAACATTTACCACAAATCAGCCACGTCCGAATTCAACCAAAACTGGGTAGATATGAAAACGAATTAACCAAGTTCCGTTATGATGCCATTTTACACATTGAACATGATGTTAATTCAGTGGCAAATTGTGATTGGTTAGATTGGCGATCGCAACAATTAACCTTAACTAAGCTTCGCCAATTATTAGAATCAAACAAACCTGAATTACTTGGAATTAAACAAGTACCAAATGCGCGAATAGTTGCTGATGTTAAGGCAATGGAATTGCTTGCTAGTGACGATTCGGAACTGGAAAGCGCAGGGGAAATCAAGGCAAGTTTGCAATCAACTGAAACTGGTATACATCCTGATGAAATTTGGCAGTTGCAATCTGAACTAGATTATGCGATCGCGCTCAGTTGGGCAAGTTCTCATGCTGATGGCAGTTATGATGTTCTCTTGCAAAAACAGAGTGCAAATTCTCCACAACCGCCGATCTTTCCCCAAGAAAAAACACGCTTAAAACCTTGGCACGCTTACGCAAATAATCCCTTACAAGGAAAATTTACCCGTGAGTTAGTACCCCAATTAAAAAGCTTCCTCAGCGAACGCTTACCAGATTTCATGATTCCGTCAGCTTTCGTAACATTAGAAGCACTCCCCTTAACGCCAAATGGTAAGGTAGATCGGCGTTCTCTACCAACTCCAGAAATCAGCCGTTCTGATACCGCTAATTATGCTGCACCTCGTAACCGAATTGAAGAAAAATTAGCCAAAATTTGGACTCAAATTCTCAACATTGAAATCATCGGAATTCACGATAATTTCTTTGATTTAGGCGGACATTCTTTGCTAGTAACTCAACTAGTGATGAAAGTACGAGAAGCATTTCAAATTGATTTGCCTTTACGCATCCTTTTTGAAAGTCCAACTATTGCCGAATTAGCACAAATTATTGAGCGTGGAAATAGCAATATTGCAGCCCAACCAGTTATAGATTTAAAGGCAGAAGCTGTACTCGATCCGGCGATTCGTCCTGAAGGATTATCCTTAGCAAAAATTGTCGAGCCAGCGAGCATTTTACTTACCGGAAGTACTGGATTTTTAGGTGCATTTTTACTTTACGAATTGCTGCAACAAACCCAGGCCAAGATTTATTGTTTAGTACGTTCTAACAATTCCGAAACAGGTAAAGAAAAGATTCAAAAAACTTTAGAGTCTTATTTACTTTGGAATGATTCTTTTAATGATAGAATTATTCCAGTTATAGGCGATTTATCACAACCGCTATTAGGATTAACTGACAATCAGTTTCAGGAATTAACTGAGCTAATTGATGTCATTTATCATAATGGCGCATTGGTACATCATACTTCCCCCTATTCAACGCTAAAAGCTGCGAATGTCCTTGGCACTCAAGAAGTTTTGCGATTAGCAAGTCAAGTTAAAATTAAGCCCGTACATTTCATTTCTACAAGTGGCATTTTTAATTTGGCAGGTCGTCCTCATACAGGGGTTAAAGTTGTCAGCGAACAGGATAATATTGATGACATTGAAATTCCGGCTAATGGTTACATTCAAAGTAAATGGGTAGCAGAAAAGCTAGTTACAATTGCACGCGATCGCGGTTTTCCTATTTCCATTTATAGACCCGGTAGAATTTCAGGACATAGCCAAACTGGAGTTTTTAATACTAATGATTTTCTGTATAAACTAATCATTGGTTGCATCCAACTCGGTAGCGTGCCAGATGGGGATACAATAATGAATCTAATTCCTGTGGATTATATTAGTCGTGCGATCGCGCATTTATCGAAGCAGGAAAAATCCCTTGGCAAAGCTTTTAATTTGTTTAATCCCCATTCTTTCTCTTCCAGTAAACTGATTGATGCCATTCGTTCTTTAGGTTACTCAATTCAGCAAATATCTTACAATCAATGGCGCAACAAATTACTCAATATTGCCGGAAATTCACCCGAACATACTTTATATCCTCTGATTCCATTTTTCCCAGCCAAGAATTCCCAATCAGAGGATTTGAATGGGGCAGAATTAAAGTTTGACTGTCAAAATGTAATCGATGGAATGGCAGATACATCTGTTAGTTGTCCGCCGATTGATGATAAGGTGCTACACACCTACTTTTCTTATTTGATCCAAAACGGATTTCTCAATAAAATTTAGGAGTAAATAACATGAATCCAGACAATCAAGAAAACACAACTATTTACAAAGTAGTGGTAAATCACGAAGAACAATATTCCATTTGGCCTGCCAATAAAGAAAATGCTTTAGGTTGGAAAGATGCTGGAAAAAGCGGTACAAAAGCCGAATGTTTAGACTACATCAAGGAAGTATGGACTGATATGCGGCCATTAAGTCTCCGCAAACAAATGGAGGAATTTGCACATCAATCTTAATCTGTTGTTCAGATCCCCGATTTCTTCAAGAAGTCGGGGAGCGAGAAACTTTCTGCACATAAGGAATAAAAATAAAATGAATCAACAACAAAAATCAATAACAGAATTAATAGAAAGCTATACCAACCAAACAAAAAAATCCAAAGAATTCATGGCAAATTACCGCCCGCTAATGGCTGACCCAAGAGCCGTATTGGGCTTTAATTTGCCAATGAAAGAAATGTGTTATCCCATTGTGGGAAAACGTTCTTCTGGTTGCAAAATTTGGGATATTGACGGAAATGAATATGTAGATTTAGTAATGGGATTTGGCAGTAATATTTTCGGTCATAATCCTTCATTTATTAAATCTGCGATCGCAGATCAATTAGAACAAGGCATCCAAATAGGAACACAAGCCGAATTTGCAGGTGAAGTAGCCGAGTTAATCTGCCAATTAACAGGAGTAGAAAGAGTCGCTATTAGTAATACTGGAACAGAAGCAGTAATGACAGCGATTCGATTAGCAAGAGCCGCCACTAATCGCACAAAAATTGCTATGTTTTCCGGTTCTTATCACGGTCATTTTGATGGGACACTTGTCAAGGCAGGAGCTAATTTAGGAGAGGGAAAAGCAGAAGCGATCGCACCTGGAATCCCTGATAAAATTATCGAAGATGTTTTAATTTTAGATTACGGCAATCCCCAATCCTTAGAAATCATCAAATCTCACGGAAATGAACTAGCTGCTGTATTAGTAGAACCCGTACAAAGTAGCCGACTAAATCTGCAACCGAAGGAATTTTTGCAACAACTCAGACAAGTCACTGAAGCATTAGGAATTGCTTTAATTTTTGATGAAATGGTAACAGGTTTTCGCATTCATTTAGGAGGCGCACAAGCTTGGTTTGGAGTTAAAGCAGATATCGTCGCTTATGGCAAAATTGTCGGCGGTGGAATGCCGATCGGTATTATTGCAGGTAAAGCTAATTATCTAGATAAAATTGATGGGGGAATCTGGAATTATGGCGACGCATCCTATCCTCAAGTAAAGACAACTTTCTTCGCCGGAACTTATTGCAAACATCCTTTAACTATGGCGGCTGCTAGGGCAGTATTGCGCCAATTAAAACAACAAGGAAATGCGCTGCAAGAAGAGTTAAATTTACGCACTTCTCAGTTTGTTAATTTACTCAATTCTTATTTTGAATCAGAAGAATTACCTATTCGGATGACTAATTTCGGCTCTCTTTTTGGCCCTGTTTCATCCGGTAATTCTGTTAATTCAGAAAATGCTAGTGCTGATATAGGTATGAGTTTATTATCTTACCATTTAGCTTATAAAGGAGTGCTTTTAATTCGAGGGGGTGGTTTTTTATCAACTGCTCACACAGACGCAGACCTCGATCGCATATTTCACGCAGTTAAAAGCAGTATCACAGAATTACAAAAAGGAGGTTTTTTACCAATGCCCACTGCTAAATTAGCTTAAATATACTCTCAGATAAACCTTTTTTTCCCTTTGTGTCTTTGTGCCTTCGTGTTAAAAAATTAATCTAAATTAAGAGTGAACTTCAATGATCGCAGAAAATCGCTATTCTGAATACGATCCTTTTGCCCGGATGTACAACGAATCATGGGGCTTACAATTTTGTGAAAAAACTTTTCCACTTTTAGAAAAGTTATTACTCAAAAAGATTTCCCCAAATTCACGGATTTTTGACCTTTGTTGCGGCACGGGTCAAATTTCTAAACAACTTTTAGAAAAAGGGTATCAGGTAACTGGACTTGATGGTTCTGAATCGATGTTGGACTATGCGCGTCAAAATGCACCAAAGGCGGAATTTATTTTAGGAGATGCCCGTTATTTTGATTTTGAGCAAACTTTTAATGCAGTGATTTCTACTACTGCTGCTCTCAATCATATTTTGAATCTAAACGATTTACAAAATATTTTTAACAACGTACACGCATCGTTGTTAAAAGATGGCTGGTTTTTCTTTGATTTATATCTAGATGGAGTTTATCATCTAGAAAATTGGCAGGGTTCGGTAAGTGAAGGTATGGTTAAAGATGATTATACTTGGGCTTACCGCGGTCAGTATTATCCTGAAAAAAAGGTAGGAAAATATACGATTACTTTGTTTGAATTAATTGAGCAAAAGTGGCGGCGATCGGATATTACTTACCTTTTGAAATCATATACAAGGGCTGAAATTCAAAGAGCATTGGAACAAGCAGGATTTACAGAGATTATTGTTTACGATCGCGAAGGCAACCCTGCCGACTCTGAGTATAATCTCATTACCTTTTTTATGGCACGCAAACCATAAAAAAATTTCACTTTTAATTAACAGGAAAAACCTTCATGAATTCAAATAATCGCTATTTTGATTACGAGAATTTCGCTCGGATCTATAACAAAGCTTGGGGGCCACAATATTGCGATCGCATTCCCACGATCGAAAAATTACTCCTACCTTATATGCCCCCAGAAGCTAATCTTCTCGACCTTTGCTGCGGAACGGCACAAACTACGCAAGAATTGATCGATCGCGGTTATCAAGTGACAGGTATCGATGAATTTAAGGGAATGTTGCATTATGCGCGACAGAATGTTCCTAATGGGAATTTTATTTTAGATGACATCCGCAATTTTGAATTACCACCAACTTTTCATGGTATATTTTCCACCACTCACGGCTTAGATTACGTGATGAATTTGGATGAATTAAAAACGGTATTTCAGAGTACCTATAAAGCTTTGTTGGATAACGGAATATTTCTGTTATTTTTGCGGTTGATCGGACATTCGCAAACTTATTACAATCGCCAATGTTCTCTAATTGATGGTGATGTAAAAGATGACTTAGCTTGGGCGATCGCATCTCAATATCATGAAGAAAAACAAACTTCCGAACTCTTCTGTACTGCATTTGAATTGCTAGAAGGAGAATGGGAACGAGCGGACTTTGTTTGGTTATTGAAAAGTTATACCCGGACAGAAATAGAATCTGCTTTAGCAGAGGTAGGATTTTCGGACATAAAAGTATATGATAACCAAGGCAATCTAGCGTCACCTGAGTACGATCGCATTGCCTATTTTGTATGTCGGAAGTAGCAATGATCGAAATTCCCTTAAAACAATACTGGAACTTATTTTTTGACTATCTCAAACCTCAATGGGATCGCGTTACTTTGTTAGCGATCGCACTTTTGAGTAGCATTTGTTTACAAATCATTAATCCTCAAATTTTAGGCTACTTCATCGATACAGCTGTTAGTGGAGGTTCCCAACAATCTTTATTAACAGCAGCCATTTTATTTACAGTTTTAGCGCTGCTATCCCAAATTCTTGCTGTTGCTGCTACTTACTGGGGAGAAAATGTTGCTTGGACTGCTACAAATGCCTTGCGAGTTGACTTAGCTTCCCATTGCTTGAACCTCGATCTATCTTTTTATAAATCTCGCACTCCGGGTGAATTAATTGAAAGAATTGACGGAGATACCACCGCTTTAGCAAGGTTTTTTTCCCAAATTATTATTTATGTTTTGGGTAACTTATTGCTATTGTTTGGGGTACTCATTGCTTTATTTTTCTTAGATTGGCGAGCAGGTTTATGCTTAAGTTTATATAGCCTAACTGCGTTGATAGTTTTAGTCCGTCTGCGTTTATATTCTATTGTTTATTGGGCAGCTAATCGGCAAGTCAGCGCCGAATTTTTTGGCTTTTTGGGCGAACAATTTACCGGAAGAGAAGATATTCGAGCCAACGGAGCAGTTAGTTATGCAATGAATCGTTTCTATAAAATTTTGCAACGCTGGCTACCTATTTTTCATAAAGCGAGATTAATTGGTACGATTCTTTGGGGAACTTCCATTGGTTTGTTCGCGGTGGGAAATGCGATCGCATTATTTTTAGGTGCTTATCTTTGGACTCAAGGCGCGATCGCGATCGGTACTGTTTACCTAATTTTCCATTACACTAATTTACTTCGCCAACCAATGGAACAAATTAGAACCCAATTAGAAGAACTCCAACAAGCTGAAGCAAGTATTTATCGCATTCAGGAACTACTCCAAATTCAATCTAAACTAAGTGCAAGTGGCAATAAATTACTTCCTGCTAATCCTCTTTCAATTAGTTTCGAGGAAGTTTGGTTTAGTTATGAGACTTCTTCCCATCAAATAGAAGAATGGACGCTGCAAGATATTTCTTTCTACCTGCGTCCCGGCGAAGTATTAGGTTTATTAGGACGGACGGGTAGCGGTAAAACAACCTTAGCGCGGTTATTACTCAGATTATACGAACCACAAACAGGTTCGATCCGCTTAGGTGGCGTTCCCATCAACGAAACTCTATTAACAGAAATATCTCAGCACATCGGTTTAGTCACTCAAGACGTACAGTTATTTCAAGCAACAATTCGGGATAATTTAACACTTTTCGATCGCCATTTAAGTGACGATCGTTTATTGCAAGCCCTAGAAACATTAGGACTTTTAGAATGGTTGCAATCTCTCCCCCAAGGGTTAGATACTCAGCTAGGTGCAGATAGCAATGGTCTTTCTGCAGGAGAAGCTCAACTACTCGCTTTAGCACGAATTTTTCTCAAAAATCCCGGTTTAATTATTTTAGATGAAGCTTCCTCTCGACTCGATCCGCTCACCGAAAAGCGAATTGAAAAAGCGATCGATAAACTATTACAAAGACGCACAGGAGTAATTATTGCACACCGCCTCCAAACCATCCAACGCGCCGACAAAATCTTAATTTTAGATAAAGGTCAAATACTAGAATATGGCGATCGCAAACAACTAGCCAACAATCCCAATTCCCATTTCTCTCAATTACTAAAAACAGGTTTAACTGAAATCCTAGTTTAATATCATCACCAACATCAAAAAACCTTTTACCAAAAACAATAAACCAAAAACAATAAACCTATTGTAATCATCGGTGTTCATCTGTGGACATCTGTGGTAAAAAGCACACCTCCAACCTCCCATGAAAAATACCCATAAAATCTCCGGCTACCAACTATTATGGCAACTAATGAAATTCAAACCAAAACTTTATTTGGTTGACAGCATTTTATGGATTTTAATAGCCAGTTTACCAGCCGTACCAGGATTAATTATCCGGGAATTTTTTAATTCTTTAACAGGAAACTCTCAAATCGGCTTCACTCCTTGGACATGGATTGCTCTATTACTAGCAACAGCCTTTGGTCAAATTGTAATATTATTTCTCGGTCGCCTGACAAAAACTCAACATCGCTTTACGATCAGTGCTTTAGTGCGCCGAAACTTATTAAAAAATATCTTCCAGCGTCCCGGTGCTTTACCTTTAGCTACGGATAGTCATAAAAGCTTATCTCCTGGTGAAGCTATTGGTTATTTTCGTGAAGATGCCGAACAAATAGAAAACAATGTCGCTTTCACTTCTGAAATTATTGGTGAAGGATTATTTGCATTAGTTTCGATCGCGATTCTCTTCAGCGTCAATGCTCAAATTACCCTGTTAGTTTTTCTGCCTTTAGTGGTGATGGTAGCGATCGTCCATCAAGCCGAAATCCGCATTAAACGCTATCGACAAGCCAGCCGTCAAGCAACGGAAAAAGTTACAGGTATCATTGGCGAAATGTTTACCGCCGTGCAAGCAATTAAAATCGCAGGAGCAGAAAATAACGTACTAAATTATTTTCAACAAGCCAACGAACAACGCCGCCAGAAGATGTTACAAGATCGCTTGTTAACTGCGATTCTTGACTCAATTTTTCAAAATTTGGTCAGCCTTGGTACTGGTTTAATTTTGTTGTTAGGCTCCCAGTCAATGCAAGCTAATGTCGGTACTTTGACAGTGGGAGATTTTGCTTTATTTATCTACTATTTAACCTTTGTTACCGATTTTTTTGGTTTTGTCGGTACGTTTATGGCATTGTATAAACAAACGGAAGTTTCTTTTGAAAGAATGCAAGCACTACTTCCCGATCGATCGCCAACTGCCTTAGTAGAACCCAAACCGCTTTATTTCCGGGACTTAGGAGGTCGCAAACCCAAACTACCACCAATCGCACAACCATCCCGACAAGAAAACGATCGCTTACAGCAATTAGTCGTTTCTAACCTAACTTACTATTATCCCGGTACTAATCGCGGCATTACTAACATTAACTTAAGATTAGTGCGGGGTAGTTTTACTGTAATTACCGGACGTATCGGTTCTGGCAAAACAACCTTATTACGAGCATTATTAGGATTATTACCATTGCAAGCCGGAGAAATTTATTGGAACGGTAATTTAATAGAAAACCCGGCTAACTTCTTCATTCCTCCCCGCAGTGCTTATACTCCTCAAACTCCCCAATTTTTTAGTTATTCCCTGCGAGATAATATTCTTTTGGGCTTGGATGCTGACGATCGATCCGTCAAACAAGCGATCGAAATGGCAGTATTCGATCGAGATGTCGCCGCCATGCCTCAAGGATTAGAAACCCTCGTCGGAACTAAAGGAGTGAGACTTTCCGGCGGACAGTTACAACGTGCAGCCGCCGCTAGAATGTTCGTGCGTCAACCGGAATTATTAGTATTTGACGACCTCTCTAGCGCTTTAGATGTAGAAACCGAAAAACTACTTTGGCAACGCATCTTTGCAGATAATTCGACCTCTCCCCCAGCCCCTCTCCTGCAAGGAGAGGGGAGTAAGACTCCCCCCTTCCCAACCCCCCTTTTTCAGGGGGGCAGGGGGGATCGGGAAGGGGGGTCGGGGGGGTTAGGTCTGCCCGATTGGAAACCAACCTGCTTAGTCGTTTCTCATCGTCCAACTATCTTACGCCGTGCCGATCGCATTATCGTTCTTAAGGACGGCAAAGTAGAAGCAGAAGGAAATTTTGATGAATTACAAGAGGTATTGTCTTGAATAAGCAAGGAGAAAAAAGAAACGAGAAACCAAATTTTATTCAGTCAAAATTTGCTCGTTTAGCTGGCATTATTTTCGGATTATTCGTTCTGTTATTGTGTCTAATTGGTAGCATGGCTTACGGAGCCGTAGATATTCCTTTACCCAAAATCTACGCAGCATTGACGGCTTTCGACGGCACGACAGAACACTTGATCGTTCGGACAATTCGATTACCGCGATCGCTAATTGCCATGTTAGTCGGTGCGGCCATTTCCGTTGCCGGTGCATTAATGCAAGGATTAACCCGCAACCCTTTAGCCGATCCCGGAATTTTAGGAATTAACGCTGGTGCGGCATTTGCGGCGGTATTGGCAGTTTTTCTATTCGGTCAACCCGATTTCGGTGCTTATGCTGGGTTTGCTTTTCTGGGAGCCAGTTTTGCCGCCGTAACGGTTTATTTTCTCGGTTCTCTCGGTCGAGGCGGACTCACACCACTCAACTTAACCTTAGCCGGAGCCGCTTTCACTGCCTTGCTTTCCTCCCTCACCACCGCTATTCTGATCCTCAGTCAACGCACATTAGATGAAATTCGGTTTTGGTTAGCTGGGTCGGTAGCGGGGAGAGATTTGGCTTTATTCTGGCAAGTTTTACCTTATATATCGATCGGACTGATATTGGCATTCGCCTTGGGGCAACAAATTACCATCCTGAGTTTAGGGGAAGAAGTGGCGCGTGGTTTGGGTCAGCGAACCGCTTGGGTAAAAATTGCCACCGCCATTAGCGTAGTTTTACTGGCAGGCAGTGCGGTAGCGGCAGCAGGGCCGATCGCATTTATTGGTTTAGTCGTACCTCACATCGTTCAATTGATTATCGGTGTCGATTACCGCTGGATTCTGCCTTATACCAGCTTATTAGGGGCAATTTTATTGCTATTGGCAGATATTGCGGCTCGTTTGCTCATGAAACCTCAAGAACTGCCAGTGGGAGTGATGACTGCTCTTTTAGGTGCGCCGTTCTTCATCTATTTAGCTCGCTGGAAAATCAAAAAATGAAGCAATCTTGGTTAGTGCTGCGTTCATCTCGGTTAAATATATCTTACCGTTTCGATCGGCGAGTACCGTTGGTGCTGGCTACGCTGATGGTAATTGCAGTTGTCGCGATCGCGATCGACCTCTCAGTAGGAGATTATCCCATCCCATTTTTAGATGTTTTAAAAACAATTTTAGGTTTAGAAACGGGAAATCCAGATTACGCTTTTATTTTAAATGAACTACGCCTCCCTCGTGCTTTAGTTGCTTTTTTAGTTGGCATGGGATTGGCAATTTCCGGTACTTTTTTGCAAGGTTTAACGCGCAATCCTTTAGCCGCTCCAGAAATCATCGGTTTCAATGCCGGAGCGAGCTTAGCTGCTGTCAGCTTAATAGTTTTACTGCCAAACGTAACCCTATTTTTTCTGCCGCTCGCTGCTTTTGGCGGTGCAATATTGGTAACGATTTTGATTTATTTGTTGGCTTGGACTGATGGCAGTTCTTCCCTCCGCCTAATTTTAATCGGCATCGGCATCACCGCTTTTGCCAGCGCTTTTACTACTTTGATGGTGACGTTTGGAGAAATTAACAGCGTCAGTCAGGCGATGATTTGGTTAGTGGGAAGTGTTTACGGACGCCATTGGGAACACTTAAAAGTTTTCTTACCTTGGTTAATCGTTTTGATACCAGTAGCTTGGTTAAACGCTAGGCAACTAAATGTACTGAATTTGGGCGATGATGTAGCGAAAAGCTTAGGAATTAAGCTCGACTGGCAACGGGGTTTGTTGTTGCTGATTAGTGCGGCGCTTTGTGGAGTGTCAGTTGCTACTGCTGGTACGATCAACTTCGTTGGTTTGATGGCTCCTCATTTGGGCCGCCAATTGGTAGGGCCAACTCACGAGGGATTGCTTCCCACGGTGGCGCTGATGGGAGGAATTCTAGTAGTTGTGGCAGATGTGTTAGGGCGATCGCTTTTTTCCCCGATCGAAATCCCTTGTGGCGTGATTACATCTGTTGTAGGTGCGCCTTACTTTCTTTACTTGCTTTGTGGAATCCGAAAGTAGGATAACAAGGTGTAATACCAATTGATTTTAGTATTGTAGTTAATATTTCTCCCCGTTCCGTGTTCCCTACCTTTATATTTCCTTTGACTGTTTATGCCTCCTTAAGTACCAAGAAAGCCCCAAAACTCCTAAAGCCAGTAAACTAAAAGTAGAAGTTGGTTCCCGTACAGAAGTTGAGGCATTAGATAGCTTAATTTTGTCAACTAACAAAGCTGAATTCACAGTAGAATCGCCCACATCTACTACTCCGAAACCCAAAACGTATGTACCAGCCGTCGTTATCTCGTAAGAAGAAGATTGATAGCCAGTTTCTTTAGCCAAGCGAGTAAAGAAATTGGTATTGGTAGCTTTGCTGGTATCGGCTAATGGGTTTAAGCGATCGCTCAAAGTAAAAAAGGCAAAATCATCATAATTTGATTCAGAAGGATCGAGATCTGTTAAGAAATTCCACTGAAAAGTTAAAACATCTCCAGCATTGGCGACAAATGTTTGTTTGATAGCTGAACCTTCTGTAACTCCAGAATTCGTTAAACTACCACCACTTAATCCTAAAAAACTTTCTAAATTGGCACCACTGATATTTGTGGTATCTTGCAGAGTTTCTAGGACAGCCTGGTAAGTTCCCTCTGATGGTTCCGCACCAAAAGAAGCATCTTCAACCGTAGCTTGACCAGTGATTTCCCACTGACTGAAATCTCCCGTTTCAAAACTACTATTTAAGATAGCAGCGTTACCCATTTTAGCTGTCGAAACAATTAAACCGATAACTGTGGCGGCGGCCATAATTGAAAAAATTCGCATCTTTTTTGCTCCTGTTATTAATAATTAATTACAAAAAATTAGAAAATAGCCAGAATAATAGCGATTTATGTTTGGACGAACAAATCGTTCGCTACCAAGGAAGGTTTGTTATTCAAACTAGCAAACAATCCTCCAGTTCCTAACCCAGCAGCAGCACCGTTTTGGTTGTAGAACAAATCACCGCTCAAAGCGTTGTAAACTATTTTGGCGCTGCTATTTCCAGCTACAGAGAGTTGGTTAGCCACTTGCTCGTTGATAGCGATAAATTCATTGGGTTGTAACGCGCCGTTGATGGCACTGGTAAGCGCTGTAAAGGTGGCTTTGCTCAATGCTATTTTGTCAATACCGCTGATAAAATCAGTAATAGTATCGACTCCTAAACCAGTGGTCGTAAAGGCTGCACCACTGCCAAACAGGAATCGATCTGCCTCTGTATCTCCTGTTAGCAAATCATCCCCAGCGCCTCCTACTAAAGTGTCGCTGCCACCAGCACCTTGAATGGTGTCATTGCCAGCTAAACCTTTAAGCAAATTATTACCGTTATTACCAGTGATAACGTTATTGAGGGCGTTTCCCGTACCGTTAATATGAGAGTTTCCGGTGAGGCTTAAGTTCTCTACATTATTAGTCAGGGTATGATTGACTGAAGATCGAACGGTATCTATGCCTTGATTAGCACCTTCAACTACTACATCCCGGATGCTATCAACGATGTAGAGGTCGTTACCTGCACCGCCACTCATGCGATCGTCCCCTAATTTACCATTGATCGAATCATCAGCCGCAGTACCGTTGAGGATGTCGTTACCATCAGTGCCGACAATCATCGATCGAACGGTGACAATGACATTGGCAGTGGCAGAATCAATCCCATCGCTAATGGTGTAACTAAAATTGTCCGTACCCGTAAAACCAGTGGCTGGAGTGTAAATTAGTCGATCGTCAGTGAAATCATTAGGGGTGTCGTTGTCGTCACGGATGATGCTACCCCCTTGGGTAGATGTGGGACTAAACACGCTGAGGGAAATCGGATTGCGATCGATGTCGCTGTCGTTGGTAAGGACATCGATCGTGACTGGTACGCCAGATGAAGTGGTAGCGGTGTCGTCAGTTGCAATGGGTGGGTTATTTGCAGGTGTTATGTTGTAATCGTTGATGAATTTCTGCAAACCTTCTCTCAGCGCGATCGCTTCTTCAGCAGTAATTTCATCGTCAGAATTGGAAGTTGTGTGAACGCCATCAGCAAAGTCTTTTCCGTGTAGGCGATATCTAATATTTGCCCAGTCATCATAGGAGTTTAATTGGTTGAGTTGTTTAATTCCTTCCTTATTTGGTCTAGCATCTTGCCAATTAATATCCAACACATAGGATGTGGGATCTATCAAGCCATTCTTATTAAAGTCTGCTGGGCCAACACTACTGACTATATGTAAAGGTGTAAAATCATTTGGATTAGTAGGGTTAGTTAATCCTACTGGTACATAAACGCCTGACTCTCCTCCTATACCGTTTTTTTCATTCAAGGCATTCTCATCCAAAGAGTTCCATTTCCGATTTGAATAATCCAACTTCCAGCTGTCAGTAAATTTTTTAAACAAATCGTATGCAGCTTGCTGTGCTGGCGTTGCAGTTGGTGGTAGTGGACTCACATCATTTCGCGTTTGCCAAGTATAGTTCATGACGCTATAGTAGTTTGGCTTATAATTAATATTGTCATCACCCCCATGCCTAAGATTTAGCGTGTGGCCTAGCTCGTGCATAAAAGTGCTAGCTTGATTGTCAGCCCGTTCACTAGGCGTGTAACTATTAGTCCAAATCGGATCGCCTAAAGTCACCATGAAGTCATTACCGGGCAATTCAGCTAGCCCCGATGTCGATCCTTTAAACGAATCGGCAAAAATAGCGTAGCGATAAACATCTTTTTTGGCAGCTAGCTTGTTAGGATCGGCTTTCTCAACCCCAGTACCAAAATAGGCTTTTTTGACATTATCAAACTCACCCCAAGGGTTATCTGCCCACGGTTGACGAGTCATATTTATATCTGATAAATCGATGTGGAGTCTGATTCCTTTAGTACCATCAGGATTTTTGACGGATGCAGCTGGCGCGTTCAAAAAAGCACTGATAACGCGATCTAGCACTGTTCCGGTAGCAAATTTTGCTCCATTAAGCGTTGCAGGCACGTCAGGCAGAGGAGGTCCCAAAGCAGCAGGAGCAAGCCCA
>CAZJJR010000042.1:0-29942 GCA_964546365.1 uncultured bacterium
ACCGTTCCCAATGGATCGAAGAAGATTTACAAGAGCATTTAACCGGAGATACCAAACACCAAATGGACCTGCTGCGAGGCAGAGTTCACCGTATGGAAGCCTTAATTCAAGGGATTTTAGAATATTCTCGCGTCGGAAGGGTAAAAACAGCCAAAGAGTTAGTAGATGTAGGAGTTATGTTGGAAAATGCGATCGCTTCGTTAGCACCGCCACCAACATTTACCATTACAGTGGAATCAGAAATGCCCGTTTTTACTACAGAGCGGTTACTTTTAGAACAAGTGTTTACCAATCTAATTAGCAATGCCATCAAACACCACAATCGCCCAGATGGAACGGTAACGCTCTCTTGCCGAAATAAAGGAGAATTTTACGAGTTTGTCGTCCGCGATGATGGTCCGGGGATCGCGCCTCAGTATCATGAGAAAGTATTTGTAATTTTTCAAACTTTGCTAGCCAGGGATCGCGTGGAAAATACTGGCATAGGCTTATCTTTAGTCAAGAAAATAGTAGAAGATAAAGGAGGAAAGATTTGTTTGGAATCGGAAGTAGATCGGGGTGCTACTTTTCGTTTTACTTGGCCGAAGTAATTGCCGATAGTGCATTTGATGATAAACTTCTTGCTACTTTATCCAAACAGGCAGGAAGAGCAAAAAAACTCTGCCATTAGTCATTCGTCATTTGCGATCGAGGATCGATGATTAATGATTGATGAATTACAAATGACCGATGACAAAGGAAAAATGATAATGGTCGCCAATGACAAAAAGCTGAATATTTTACTAGTTGATGACGATGATGTTGATGTAATGACGGTGCGAAGAGCGTTCCAAAAAAACAATATTACTAATCACCTATACATCGCTGCTAATGGGTTAGAAGCATTGTCCGTATTACGAGAACAAGATAATTCCTTGCGGATTCCCTGGTTACGCCGATTGATATTACTCGATTTGAATATGCCTAAAATGGGAGGCATCGAGTTTTTAAGAGAACTGAGGGCAGACCCCCAACTGCGTTACATACCTGTCATTGTACTGACGACTTCTAGTGCGGAGAAAGATAAAGTAGATGCTTATAACCTAAATGTAGCTGGTTATATTGTGAAGCCAGTTACTTTTTCAAAATTTGTGGAAGTGATGGCAACACTTAATAAATACTGGACGCTCAGCGAAATGCCTTAAGGAGCGTTCAAAAGTCAGAGTTGAAAAATCGAGCATTAAACTTCTATTTTTTGAATTTTGATGTTTGAGTTATCAAAATGTTTTAAAACCGAAAAAATTTAAAATTTGGGATAAAAAATCAAGGGATGTGAAATACGGATGGAAGAGAGACTGAAAATTCTGGTAGTTGATGATGATGTGGTGGATCGAATGGCGATTCGCCGAGCGCTCAAGGCTACCGAGGAATCAGTAGAACTGTCAGAAGTAGAAAACTATGAAGGAGCGATCGCGGCATTAAATCAGCAAACTTTTGATGCGATTTTTTTAGATTATCGCTTACCGGATGCCGACGGACTGGTTTTGCTCCAACAATGGCGGACTGCTGGTTTTAAGATGCCTATTATAGTGCTGACCGGACAGGGTGACGAGCAAATTGCCGTAGAAATGATGAAGGCGGGAGCATCCGACTATCTGCCGAAAGGAAAATTGTCTGCTCAGTCTTTAGTCAGGAGTTTACGAAATGCGATCCGGATTTATCGAGCGGAAACGGAAGCGGTAAAGGCGCAGGCACGACTGAAAGTTAGCGAAGAACGCTATCGTTTGGTTTTGGAAGGATCGAACGATGCGATCTGGGATTGGGATATTTTAAATAATGAAATTTATTGGAACGATCGTTTAATCGAAATGATTGGATTGTCGGCGGCGGAATTTGGGGGGGACGGTTCTTGTGTCGCTCGCACTTGGGATGTATTGTCCCACTTGTTACATCCAGACGATCGGCAAAAAATAAAAAATGCAATTTTAGAACACCTTTATCAAAATATTGAATTTAATTTAGAAGTTCGCTTGCAGCATAAATCTGGGGAATATCGCCACTGCATGACGCGGGGAAAAGTGCAAAGGGACAGTCAAGGCAGACCGGTGCGGATGGCAGGGATTATCAGCGATATCACGATCGCGAAAGCTGCCCAAGAAGAATTGCATCGTAGCTTCGACCAGTTGCAGATTATTTATCAAATTACTAATGCAGTCAGTCGGGCGGCTAAGTTAGAGGAAATTTATCAAATTGCTTTAAATGGTTTGCAGCGGGCGCTGAAAGCCGATCGCACTTCTGTTTTACTGTTCGACTCCGATGGAGTAATGCGCTTTAAGGCTTGGTACAAGCTTTCCGAACAGTATCGACAAGCGCTGGAAGGACATAGCCCTTGGTCGTCGGATACCCAGAATGCCCGACCGATCTGCATTTCCGATCTAGAAACGGATTCTTCTTTAGAGCCTTGGCGAAATACGATTTTGGCGGAGGGGATTCGGGCTTTGGCGTTTATTCCCTTAAAAACTGGAGGTTTTGGCAATCTGCCCTTACAAGAAAAACTGTTGGGCAAATTCATGCTTTATTACGATCGGCCCCATCAGTTTACGGAAGAAGAAATTCAATTAGCCCAAACTATTGCTAGCAACGTCGCTTTTGCCGCCGAACGAAAACTAGCCGAGGAAGCGTTGCATCGTCGGGAGCAAGAATTTAAGGCATTGGTGGAAAACGCGCCGGATATTATTGCCCGTTATAACAAACAGTTGGATATTATCTACATTAATCCAGCGATCGAAAAAGCAATCGGTTTAACGCCACAATCGTTGATCGGCCAAAATATGTTGGAATTAACGACAGCGGAGAATCTCACCTCTTGGCAATCGAGCCTCCAGCAGGTTTTTGCCACTGGTGAAGAACAGGCGATCGAATTAAGTTACCCAACTCCAGATGGCACGATGCGATATTATCAAGCTCGTTTAGTGCCGGAATTGTCCCGAGAAGGATTGCCGGAATACGTATTAAGCGTGGCTCGCGATATTACCGATCGCAAACAAGCAGAAGATTATCAAAAATTTTTAGCGGATGCCAGCACGATTCTCTCTGTTTCTCTCGATTATGAAATTACTTGGTCGAATTTAGCTAATTTGGCAGTGCCGCAAATTGCTGACTGGTGTACGATCGACGTGCTGGATGGAGAAGGTAATAGTGAAAATACATTCTCATCAGAAGTTGCTTCTTCTCTACATCGGGTCGCTTTTTGCCATGCCGATCCCATGAAAATGGCTTTGTTCCAACAGTGGCAGCAGGTTTATTCCGATTATCCAAGTACTTTGTTCGGAGTAACAAAAGTTTTGCAGACGGGTAAATCTCAGTTTTATCCGGATGTTGAAAAGGAAATTATCCAGAAAGAGCGGCCAGAAACTGACCAATTAGTGCTGTTACGGGAACTAGCGCCTAAATCGGTGATGTGCGTGCCGCTGGTGGCTCGCGGTCGGACGCTAGGAGCGATTACCTTAGGGATATCGGACTCTCAGCGTCAATATACTCGGGCGGATTTAGAGTTAGTCGAAGATTTGGCCCGTCGTGCGGCGCTGGCGGTTGATAACGCGCGGCTTTATCAAGAATCTCAAGAAGCGAGCGATAATCTTCGCAAGGCGATCGTGATTTTGGGAGAACAGCAACAACAATTGCGAACTCTCCAACGGATGACGAATTTGCTCAACCAACGTTTGGCAAATTTGCCGGATTTGTTACAAGTAATGGTTCAGTCTGTTTGCGATGCGATTTTTGGGGCGCAGTTTTGCTCGATCGTGCTGCACAATCCCCAATGCGATCGCTTGGTGCTGACGGTAACTGCTGGCGTAGGGACGGAAAAACTTCGCTTTGAAGATGCTTTGGCTGATGGAGAAGGTTGGCTGAGTCAAGTGGTTGCGACTGGTGAGTATCAATTTGTCCGACCGACTGATTCGGATCGAGAATCAGAAGAAGAAATTGCCAGCGAGCCTTCTTTATTTGCTCGGAGCGATTCGTCTCTACCCGCTTCCGTATACGCGGTGCCGATCGAGTCAGCCCAAGCGGGACGGCTAGGGGTGTTGGCGGTGGGGAATTGGGACGATCCTCAAGCCTTCGATCCGGAAGATCGGCATTTGCTGATGGCGGTGGGAGAACAAGCTGCGATCGCGATTAATAATGCCCGATTAATTAAAACTTTAGAAGAAAGAGAAGAACGTTTAGCCATTCAAAATGAAATGCTGGCTAGTCAAAATCGGGAATTAGATAATCAGCGTCATCAAATTCAATTACAAAATTTACAATTACTAGAAGCTGCTCGTCTGAAATCTCAGTTTCTCGCTACGGTGTCTCACGAATTGCGTACACCGATGAATGCCATTATCGGCTTTTCCCAATTGTTACTACGCCAATTGAGAACGAACTCGGAAGCTAAAGTTCAACCGGAACAAGAAAATATGGTGGAACGCATTCTCAATAATGGCAAACATTTGTTAACTCTGATCAATGATATACTCGACCTCTCAAAAATTGAAGCTGGTCGCATGGAGTTAGAACGGGAAGAAATAAATTTAGTAAGTTTCGTGACGAACACGACTGAAGAATTACGTTCCTTAGCTGAAGAAAAAAGTTTGGATTTGCAAATTTGTACCGATCTGAGCGATCCGATCGTAATTAACGATAGCGCTCGTTTACGGCAGATTTTGATTAACTTGCTATCAAACGCGATTAAATTTACCAATGTTGGCGGTATACGAGTAGAAGTTTGCGAAATGCCAGATAATCGAGTAGCTTTCATGGTAATAGATACGGGTATTGGAATTTCGGAAGCTCATCTCGAACATATATTTGAAGAATTTCGACAAGTCGATCAAACTACTACCAAATTTCATTACGGTACGGGTTTGGGTTTAGCGATTATCAAATCGTTAGTTCATTTAATGAAAGGAAAAATTACGGTTAGCAGTAAAGTGGGCAACGGCTCTAGTTTTCGCGTGGAAATACCTCGCATATTACCTTCATCAAACACCCCTAATTCACCGAAAAAAACCAGAAGAATTCTTAAATAAAGAAGAATTGAGTATTCATAATTTAAAATCAATTATACTTGAAAAATTACTCAGTCGAATTGTAGTTAAAAGCAGGAATAAGTTAACTTTGGCGTGCCTGTATTCTAAAACATCGATTTAGTATTGTCGTCGGAGATGAGAAATCGGTTTCTTTGACTTGGCGTAACGAAATATCGACTGCGATCGCGAAAAAAACCCGGTTTCTGGGATTACTGAATTGGCGTTCTAGCTGTATTTCTTAATAGTAAAATAAAATATAGAACCTTTTCCATATTCTGATTCTACCCAAATACTTCCACCATGATACTCGACAATTTTTTGGCAAATTGCTAAGCCAATACCAGTACCTGGATATTTTTTGGTGGAATGCAGGCGTTTGAAAAGCTGAAAAATTTGGTTGGTATATTGGGATTCAATGCCAATTCCGTTATCCCGAACGGAAAATAAATAACTATCTTCTTTAAGTAAGGCGCTAATGTGAATAATTGGTGGTTCTTCGCGACGGTATTTAATAGCATTACTCAGTAGATTTTGAAATAGTTGTAATAGTTGAAATCCATCGGCTTTTAAAATTGGTAAATCACTGCGGGTAACCACAGCTTGATTATTTCGGATTGCTGCTTGTAAATTGGTACAAGCTTCTTCAAAAATTAAATTACACTCTGTTATTTCTAAGGAATTTTCCTGATTCCCCAGTCGGGAATATTCTAATAAATCGTTAATTAAGGTTTGCATTCGATTGCAACCGTTAACAATTTTGGTAATAAAGTTCTTACCTTGTTCATCCAGTTTTTCTTGATAACGTCCTTCTAAAAGTTGAGCATAAATACTAATACTAGCAAGGGGAGCTAGTAAATCGTGGGAAGCAATATAGGCAAACTGTTCTAGTTCTTCATTAGAGCGAGCTAATTCTTGATTTGATTTGGACAATGCTGCTTCTATACGCATTCGATTTCTGACTTCTTTTTCGAGTAGCCAGTTTTTTTCTTGCAATTGCTTTTGTAATTTATATAAAGTTAAATGATTTTCAATCCGAGCAATTAATTCTTCTACTTCAAAGGGCTTAGTTATATAATCCACTCCCCCAACAGCAAATGCTTTTATTTTGTCAAATGTTTCACCTTTAGCGCTAATAAAAATTACGGGGATTTCGCGAGTAACTTCATCTTCTTTTAAAAGACGGCAAACTTCATAACCATCCATTTCCGGCATCATAATATCTAGTAAAATTAAGTCGGGAGGATTTATTTTAGCCGAGCTTAATGCCATTTGTCCGCTTACTACGCCACGAGGTTGATAACCTTGCTTTTTGAGTATGGTGTATAAAACGCGCAAGTTTTCCGGGCGATCGTCAACTAGTAATATATTGGCTATTGAAAATCGATCTTGACTACTATTCATTTGATAGGTTTATTTTTCATCAGAAGCAAAAGATAAACTTTAGTCTTATTATATTAAGTATAAAAACTTATTAGCGATCGCTCAATCAGAAATTTATTATTAGTTTTAATTTGAGTAAAGGAAATTTATTATTTTCTACGCGATTCGATTGATTTAAGCTGCTATCTGTTTAACTTGATAGGAAAATGTAAAGTTATAGGGATAATAAAATTATTAGAAATTGGCTTTTCAGATTATAAATATATAATTTAAATCCAAACCAAATTAACAGTTAGTTTAAGATGTTGAAGAATCCGAGCGCATGATGCCTACTCTGGAGTGAACATTAGTAAATAGACTATAAATTTTGATAATTGAACTAAATGTCGAGATAGCTAGCTACTAACAATTGCGTTCTGCTATTCGCAGTTTAGCCGATCGCGATCGCAGATTATATTCTAATTCATCTGGTTGCGGAATAATGGGTTTTTTGGTTAAAACACGCAATATTGGTGAATTTCGCAAGCTATGCTTAACCAAACGATCTTCTAAACTATGAAAGCTGATAATAGCTATTCTGCCACCGATTTTAAGCCAGTTAGGTACTCGATCGAGGAAAATTTCCAGAGAATTTAACTCTTGATTAACCACTATTCGCAGTGCTTGAAAGACGCGGGTAGCTGGGTGAATTCTGCCGTAGCGATATTGGCGGGGGACGCAACGAGCGATCGCATCTGCTAATTGGGTAGTGGTTTTAAATGGTCGTTTTTCCACAATTGCTCTAGCAATTCGTCGCGATAGCCGTTCTTCCCCGTATTTGTAGAAGATATCAGCTAATTCGACCTCTTCCCAATGGTTGATTATTTCTGATGCGGTGAGAGATTGACGCCTATCCATCCGCATATCCAGTTCGGCTTCTTGGCGAAAACTAAAGCCTCGCGAAGCTGTATCGACATGAAACGAACTAATACCCAGATCCGCAATTATGCCATCGAATTGGAGATCTTTCGTTTGATATTCCGCAAAATTACCGTGGCAAAATTGGACGCGATCGCCATATTCAGCTAAATTAGTTTTGGCGGCAGCGAGAGCGTCTTCATCGCGATCGATCGCGGTAACGCGGGTATCGGGAAAGGCTGCTAAAATCAACCGGCTGTGTCCGCCACCTCCCACGGTTGCATCCAGATAATGTCCGCCGGGACGAATTGCCAAACCTTCGATCGATTCTGACGCGAGTACTGAAATGTGATGGAAAAGTGTGGTTTCTAGGTTTAAATCATTTTTTTGCATCGATATTTTAGGAAATTTACCTAAATTATTATTTCTATAATTAGCTTCTGAAAATAGATGCGTTTTCTACTTTACAGATAGCTTGTCCTAATTTTGTATTATATCCGTTGAGGACAATCCCGAATACATCGCCAGAAAAATTTAGTCCATCCAGTAAGAGATCGATTAATTGGTTATCGTTTATATAGTTATTAGCTTCCAAGCGGATATAACGCTGCATAATTGCTAAAATATAAAAAGGTTTTTCTGGAAAGTGAACGAGAACTTTTCTAACTAGATAAGCTTGTTTAATTTGAGGATAGTGAGAAATTTGCTCGCTAATTTCCGCCAATTGCATCGGCGATAAATTGTGGGGTTCAAATCGATCGCGATCGCTAACTCCTTTTCTTTCCGCAGCTGCCTTTTCCCAGATGTGGGAATGTTTGATAGCGCGTTCGTGGTAAACTTGGGCTGCTGTCAATTTTCCATGTTGCTTTAAAAAAGCATAGAGTAATTGGCAGCCGGGAATTACTAGAGACGGGTCTTGTTCGATCGCGATTTCGATGTGGGAAATCCCAGTAAAATCGTTTTGTTCGAGTAAGATTTGCCCTAATTCGTAGTTAGCCAAAGCATGGTGAGGATTTTGGGCAAGTAATTCCCGATAAAGAGGAATAGCATTTGCTTCACCTTTAAATTCAGCCGTGAGTTGGGCGCGTTTCCAAGCTGAATCAGTTGTCAGAGAATTAATTTGAGCTTTGGTTTCTAGAAGTGCGAGATTTTGCGATCGCTGCCTTGCTTTTAAGTGTATCTGTTTCCAAACAGGTGCGATCGCTTTTTTCCATTCTTCATCTAAAAGGGCGGTAAAATTATCCCACTTTTCCCCTAAAAAACGTTCTGCTGCTGTTTCCGTCATCGGTGCGGGTAGGGGTACATCATATCCTACAGGAAGATATCCAAAAGCGGAAAGTCGATCGGCTAAACAGGGATGGGTATCTTCATGATTAGTTTTTTCCACCAGCGCCAAATTCAGAGAAAAGGCTGCTTGCTGCGCTGGTACTTCTTTTCGCATTTCTTGTAATACTTTTGCGATCGTACCATCCGGCGGTTGTTCAAAATCGAGAGCTTGTTTGAAAATCGGTTTCCACACAGACTTATGGAAAAAATTACCCTTAATTTCCAGATTAACTAAAGCTTCGGCAGCGTGATGAGAACCTGCCAATTCTGCCGCACAGCGATCCGCTTCGTATTCGTTAGCGCGTGCTAGTACGAACGAATAAGCGCGAAAAAAAGGTGCATACCATTTAAAAAAGGTACTAAATAATATAGATCCGCCTTGTCCGTTTCTTTCTAATCCCTCGCCAAACTGATACCAAATATTGCGAAGACGATATATCCAACCAGCGAAACGGCTGTGATTGCCAGATAAATGTCCTAATTCGTGGGCGACAACAGCGCGGAATTGTTCCGGCGAAAGGGATTGCATCAATGGCAATCCTAAAAATAAATAATTTTGATACCAACCCAAAAAGCCGAAACGGGGTACTTGTATAACGCCAGCATTGTGTTGGTTATCTAAAATAATATGATGAAAAGTCGGAGCCTGTAGCGCTACTGTCAGTTCGTCAATGAGAGCAAATAGTTCCGGCAATTCGCTGCGGGTAATTTCTACACCGTTGGGTTTTGGGAAACTCAGCCAAAGCGATCGCAAAATACCCAATCCAATCAAAATACTAAACACGAAAGTTCGTGTCGCAATCCAAAATATTCCACATAGCAATACGAGTACAAATAAAACATAAGCATAACCAAGCGCAGCCAACAAACCGATCCGAAATTTGTATTTAGCTGGGTTTTGGCGAGCGTATTTTTCCAATTTTTGGATTAGGTCGTCGAATTGTTCCTCATTCATAGGAATTAAAATAACTATTATTCCTATTCTACAGCATCCTAATTTTGCTTATTTGTAGATAATCGAACCTTTGATTTTACGTAGTTTATTTTTCAAGGAATTCCCATTTTCATTCAGAACAATGATATAAGCATGGCCAGGAAATCGCACTTCGTTTGATAGCCGATCGGCAAGTTCGTTATCTGGCTTATCCCTATCCATTTCAAAAAAGCCGCGACGCCGCACCACAGCCATTACGTAGAAAGGATCTTCGGGATAGTATTTCACCACCTTTTTTACGAAATAAACCTCTTCCAATTGAGCGCTGTAAACCGACAACTGCCGGGATAGATTTTCTATATCGTGACTTTCTAAATCGTGAAATTGAAATTCGTCACTAGCCGTAACGGTAGAACGCTCTTGCTTCGCCAACATCAGTAAATTGTAGTGTTCGTCAGCCCGTTTCTGATAAACTTTCGCTTCTTCTACTTTTTCCTGTTGCATGAGGAAATAGTAAATCAAATCGCAGCCTTGAACAACAGAACCCGGGTCTTTCTTCATTGCCTTTTCAATATAATCGATGCCAGATTCATCATTTTTTTGCAGTAACATTTGACCGAGATTATAATTGGCAGCAGCGTGGTCCGGCTGCTCTTTAAGTATTTCTCTAAATAGGGGTATAGCAACTTCATCTCCCTTGAGTTCTAACGTCCAGCAAGCGCGATTCCAAGCTTCTTCCTCTGTTAGAGATTGTTTTTCAGCTTTCTCTTCTAGGGATTGTAGTTGCTTTAGCGATTCTTGGACGTAAGCATATTTTTGCCGCCAACCTGTAGATATTTCCTGTTTCCAGTTGTTACTGAAGTAATCAATTAACCTATTTGACAAAATTCCTAACAATTGGTCTGCCGCGCTTAGTTTTACAGGAGGAGGTACGGATAACTTTTGCTGTTTATTGGGAAGATAGCCCAAAGCGGCGAGGCGATCGGATAAGCAAGGATGGGTATCGGCATTATTAGTTTTTTGCTTGAGAGCTTGGTCAAACCATTTAGTCACGTTTTCGGCAGGCAAACTACTTACCAAAGCACTCGACATATTTGCATAAACTGCGGCTGGTGGTTCTATTTTATGAGTTACCTGTTTATAAACATTAGGCCAAAAATCGCTTTCCAAAAATCTCGCTTTTACTTCTACATTAATGAGAGCTTCTGCTGCATTTTTTGCTCCAGCTAATTCTGCCGCACAACGATCGGCTTCGTATTCATCCATTCTAGCCAAAACAAAAGAATAAGCATTAAAAAATGGAAAGTACCACTTAAAAAACCACTCGAAAATAATAGAAGAACCTTGTACTCCGCCTTGATGCAGCCTTTCCCAAATCTGAGTATGGGTTTTGCGAACTCGGTAAATCCAGCCAGCAAAACGACTGTGATTGCCAGATAAATGTCCTAATTCATGGGCGAGAACGGCGCGAAATTGGCTTTGAGATAAGGCTTGCATCAAAGGTAGCCCGATTATCAGATAGTTTTGATGCCACCCGAACAACCCCAGACGCGGTATTTGCACTACACCAGCGTTGAATTCATTGGTGAGTAAGATATGGTGAAATCCGGGAGTTTGTAGTTTAGATGTGAGTTCGTCAACTAAGGCAAATAGGCGAGGCGCTTCCTTGCGGTTGAGGGGTAAACCGATGGGGGGAGGGAAAGTTACCCAGAGCGATCGCAAAATAATAAATGCCGGCACCAACAACAGAACAACTAACTTAATCATGTTGATGTTAAATCTACGATTGACCAGCATTATCATTACCAACAGCGCTAAAAGGCCAATCAATCCCGCTAAAACCAAGAAAATGTAGGCATAACCAAGAACAGCCAGAAGACCCACCCGCAGTTTATAACTTTCCGGTTTTTGACGGGCAAAACTCTCCAAACGCTTTACCAGCCCATCAAACTGTTCCTGAGTCATCGCCATATTAGAGCACCTCAACAACAAACCCTCAAAGATAGCCAATCTTTACCCAAAAATCTTGCTATCGTAATCAGGTCAGTTTTAACCCAACGGCAAACCCCCAAGCCAATATAATGATTAGGAGCGCAATAAAAATTAATTAAAATTGCTGTTCTATGGCAAGAATTGAAACCAGAACCGAACCCATGATCCTCAACATGGGGCCGCACCATCCCTCAATGCACGGGGTATTGCGGCTAATTGTCACTCTGGATGGCGAGGATGTGATCGATTGTGAGCCAGTCATTGGCTACCTGCATCGCGGCATGGAAAAAATTGCCGAGAACCGCACCAATATCATGTACGTCCCTTACGTCAGCCGTTGGGACTATGCGGCAGGGATGTTTAACGAAGCCGTGACGGTAAATGCACCGGAAAAACTAGCAGATATCGCCGTTCCCAAACGGGCTAGCTATATCCGCGTCATCATGCTGGAACTGAACCGGATTGCGAACCACCTGCTGTGGCTTGGCCCGTTTTTGGCTGACGTGGGTGCTCAAACTCCCTTTTTCTACATTTTCCGGGAACGGGAGATGATTTACGATTTGTGGGAAGCGGCTTCCGGCTATCGTTTGGTGAACAACAACTACTTCCGCATCGGAGGAGTAGCCGCCGATTTACCCTACGGCTGGGTGGATAAGTGCGAAGACTTCTGCGACTACTTCATGCCGAAAGTAGACGAATACGAAAAGTTGATTACCGACAACCCGATTTTCCGGCGGCGGACGGAAGGCGTTGGCACCATCACTCGCGAAGAAGCGCTGAACTGGGCATTATCTGGCCCGATGCTGCGGGCTTCCGGGGTGAAGTGGGACTTGCGGAAGGTTGACCACTACGAGTGTTACGACGATTTCGACTGGGAAGTTCACTGGGAAACGGCGGGAGACTGCTTCGCCCGTTACTTGGTGCGAATTAGGGAAATGCGGGAGTCGGTGAAGATTATTCGCCAAGCCATTAAGGGATTGCCCGGTGGCCCTTACGAGAACCTGGAAGCGAAGCGGATGTTGGAAGGGCCAAAATCCGAGTGGAACGGTTTCGATTACCAGTTCATCGGTAAGAAAATTGCCCCCACTTTCAAGATTCCCAAAGGTGAAGTTTATGCTCGGGTAGAAAGTGGTAAAGGTGAATTGGGGATATATTTGATCGGGGATGATAATGTCTTTCCTTGGCGTTGGAAAATTCGGCCAGCCGATTTCAACAACTTGCAAATTTTCCCTCACATCCTGAAAGGTGCAAAAGTTGCCGATATTGTGGCAATTTTGGGAAGTATTGACATCATCATGGGTTCTGTAGACCGATAAGTTTGTCATTGGTCATCGGTCATTAGCTATTGGTCGAAATTTCATCAGTTGCTGTTCATACAACTTGCAAATGACACATGACCAATGACAAGTGACCAATGACCAATGACTAATGACTAATCACAATGGATGATTCTAATCTAGCGCTACGAAATGCGATCGCAAATCGAATTGCCGAAAGCCCTCTGGCAAGCATCACCTTTGCCGAATACATGAATTTGGCGCTGTATCACCCACAGCACGGTTACTATGCTGCCCAGCGAAATAAGATTGGCCCAAAAGGTGATTTCTTTACCTCGCCCCATCTCGGTGCTGACTTCGGCGAATTACTAGCAGAACAGTTCGTTGAAATGTGGCAGATTATGGGTTCTCCCAGACCTTTTACCGTAGTAGAAATGGGTGCGGGGCAAGGAATTTTAGCAGGAGATATTTTACATTATATAGAAAGCAAGCACTCAGATTTTTTTGAAGTTTTAAAATATATAGTTATTGAAAAATCACCTGCTTTAAAAAAAGAACAGCAACAGCGCTTAGAACAATTCCCTATCTATTGGTGTGAATTAAATGACATACCAACAGCTTCATTAATTGGTTGCGTTTTTTCTAATGAATTGCTAGATGCTTTTCCCGTACATCAATTTACTATTGAAGACAAACAAGTGCGGGAAATTTACGTTAACACTCAGGATGGTATTAATTTTAGCGAAATAACGAGCGAGCCTTCTACAAGAGAGCTAACTAAATATTTGAATTTTAATGGAATCGACATCAGTAAAGACATTTATCTAAATGGGTATCGCAGTGAGATTAATTTAGCTGCAATCGACTGGCTGAGTACAGTTGCTGACAAGTTACAGCGCGGATTTCTTTTAACTGTTGATTACGGATATTCAGCGGAAAAATATTATCATCCATCTCGAAATCAGGGAACTTTACAATGTTACTACCAGCACCGACATCACGACGATCCTTACATTAATATCGGACATCAAGATATAACCGCTCATGTCAATTTTACCGCATTAGAACGTTGGGGTGAATTGTGCGGTTTGGCAAAAGTGGGTTTTACTCAACAAGGCTTATTTTTGATGGCTTTAGGTTTGGGAGAACGAATTGCTGCTTTGTCTTCTAGCAATGCTACTGAGAGTAAGGATATTTTAGAAGTATTGCAGCGTCGTGAGGCTTTACACCAACTGATTAATCCAATGGGTTTGGGTAATTTTGGAGTATTACTTCAAAGTAAGGGACTCAATTTGCAGGAAATAGCGCACTCTCTAAAAGGTTTGCGAGAACCAAGTTTTTAAGTAGGGGATTTTAGAAACCCGATTTTTCTAAAAAACCGGGTTTCTTTCACCTTTTAGCTGCTAGCTAACGCTACCTTATTTCCACCAAGTCGTTTGGCTTTTTCGTACATCGCGTTATCTGCTGCTGCTAATAGAGTATTTAATTCATCACCGTTATCTGGATAAAAAGCAATTCCACAGCTGATCGTGAAAGATGATGTGGATGTTGGCAAAACAAAAGTTGTTTCAGATATTGTATAAAAAGAAATAAGTTCCACAACGATTTGCGAAAATTGATTTTCTGTTAACTTCCGAATTGTTTCAGCAACGGAAGTAACTTCTGTGGTGTTAGCTTCGATTAAGAGAATGACGAATTCATCTCCACCAATCCGAAACGCTGTACTATTGGCTGGTATTTGTTGGGAAATCAACTGTGCAAGCTGCTTTATAAATTCATCAGCTTGAAGATGTCCGTATTTGTCGTTGTAGTGAATTAAACGATCGATATCTATAAGTACGATCGCAAATCGTTTACTTCCCTCCTCAACTAGCTGTAAAAACATTTCCTCGAGTACGTTTTTTCGGAATAAACCAGTTAAACCATCGTGCTTTTCATTATTCATAATTATGATAATTTATCAAGTTAATTTTCGGTTTCAAGTAGAGTTAATACGTATTCTGATTCGTTAACTGAGTGATTGGTAGACAAGTCAAAAATTAACCCGTCTTTTTCAGCCTTCACTTCAACTAAACTTGGTATTTCGCCTTTCTTGTTAAAGCAGATTATTTGATAAAGTATTTCATTGGCTTTCACATGAGTACCGAGACTAACTCTATTTTGAATCATACCTCCTGTAGGGGAGTAGTATTTTTTTAGCTGGGTTTTGCGGACAAAATTTACTTGATGATTGGCAGTTTCAGCTAAAGGGAACCCAGGAATTGATAATATCCATTTTTGTGCTAAGTAATTTTTAATTCCTAAGACACCTTTGGCAACTGATTCGGGATTCATTTGCATACCAGAACCCAGTTCCATCGTCCAAGATTCTATGTCAAACTTAATAGATCTACCTTGTTTTTCAAAACCATCTTCTAAAGCTAACCAAGGTTTAATAAAAGCTTCGTCAAAAGCATCGCCATCATATTCATTAAGCCAAATTTCATAATCTAATAGAAAGGCTTTAGCACTTTCCTCTCTGCCGCGAAAACCATAAATATAGTCAATTGCTTGATTGCTAGAACTATGAATATCGATCGCGTAGTCTGCATCTAAGCATAAAGATTGTAGATGATATCGATATAGTTCATTAAAGGGTACTCGACTAGGAGAATTAATTTTTTCTGATAACTTTTCAAAACCTTCTTGAATTTTTTGTAAGTAATTATTCCTTATTATAGATAGTTCTAGTTCGAGTTGAGATTTAACAAAAGTTTCTAAATCTTGACATTCTTTCTCATAATCCCAAAATATCCGGTTCCAGTCTTTACCATCGTAAATATTAAATCTACCTGTAGAAAAGAAATGAGTCCGTTGGTTCGTGCTAAAAGGATTACATACGGGAACTAGCCAAATTTCACCGGACACATCTTTATCATCCAAAGTAAGCAAGAATTCTATTAGTTGATGAATGACAGCATTACCAACTATTTCCGCACCATGTAAGTTGGCTTGTAAGTAAACTTTTTTACCGTCACTTGCACCAATAAATTTATAAACTTGTAAGTAGAGGCGATCGCCTGAAGCTAGTTGGACAAGGGGAATGGTTGAGATAGTTGGTATCATAAAACACTACTTGTAGGAACTGGAACGTGATACGGATAAAATTATTAAGAGCTAGCCATTTCAGTATAGTTAACTGGTTAAATTAATGAACAGATCGCCAATAAAGATCGCATCTGAAAAGGTAATATGGGAGAACAAAAACGTATTGGCATATTGACTAGTGGAGGAGATTGTGCTGGCTTAAATGCCGTAATCCGATCGGTAGTTTGCCGTGCTGTAGGCACTTATGATTGGGAAGTACTCGGCATCCGTCAAGCAACGATGGGATTGCTGACTTCTCCACCAAATGTGGTACCGCTTACACCTGAGACAGTAGAAGAATTATTAATCATTGGTGGTACATTTTTAGGGACGACAAATAAAGGCGATCCTTTTGCTTTCCCGATGGCAGATGGAAGTTTGTTAGATCGATCGCAAGAGATAGCAGAAAATTACCATCGATTGGGTTTAGAAGCCTTAATCGTAATTGGTGGTGATGGCAGCATGGCCATTTTGAGGAAGCTTGCTATCCAAGGAGGAATGAATTTAGTTGCCATTCCCAAAACTATTGATAATGATGTGGGAAGTACCGAGAGATCGATCGGTTTCGATACGGCAGTTAATATTGCTACAGAAGCGTTAGACCGATTGCATTTTACGGCAGCTAGCCACAACCGAGTGATGATTCTCGAAGTAATGGGACGCGATGCCGGACATATTGCGATTAGCGCCGGAATTGCTGGTGGCGCTCACGTTATTTTGATTCCGGAAATCCCTTACACGATCGCGAATATTTGCAAGAAAATTCACGAACGTCAGGAACAGGGTAAAAATTATTCTTTGGTAATTGCTTCGGAAGCAGTTCGGACAGAAAATGATGAACCAGTAACTACTACCAATTCGTTGGGTCAATGCCGATATGGTGGCATCGGTCATTACCTATCTGAAAAAATTTGTCTTTGCAGCGGTGCCGAAACGCGAGTGACGGTTTTAGGACATATTCAACGGGGGGGAACTCCTTCGCCATTAGACCGATTAACTGGTTCTATCTTTGGAGTAGCAGCAGTGGATTTGATTGCCGAAGGAAAGTACGATCGCATGGTGAGTTGGCAAAACCGCCAAGTAACAAGCGTACCAATTCCAGAAGCAATTGGTAAATATAGCGCTGTCGATCCCAACGGTACTCTAGTGAAAACTGCACGAGGATTGGGTATCTGCTTGGGAGATATCTAATTAATTTCAAATAAAAGGCAAAAGTTAAAGAGATTTGACTCTTGCCTTTTACCTTTTACTAGTTAATTTTTAATTGCTCAAACTATGAAATCTAGAAACTTTATTCAATTAAATTTGATAAATAAATTCTTTATTATTTAGAAGAAAAACAGTTTTTTATAAAATTTTAAATAATTAAATCAAGCAATAAATTTTATAAAAATTTGACAATTAGAAAAAAATAAAATAAAATCTTAATGTTCTTTAGTAAACTAACTAAAAACATGAAGATACAACGCGCTTTGCAGGCTTTTTTAGTAGGTGCTGGGTTAGCTGTATTCTCAGGAGCGATGCTACCAAATCCCGCTGCTGCTGAAAGCTACTTTAGAATTAACGGCGAAAAATATTGGATCATGGATAGTATGGCTTTGATGGTGAATCCTAGAATGGGAGGAACGCCGAAAATTACTTATCCTACTAAAAGCGCTGACGGAAGATATGAATTTATTTCTGAAGATACAGCGCCAACCGAATATATGTACACCGGAATGATGACAGCTTATAGACCGATTAAAGTTCGAGATACAAAAGAAGGAAAAGAAATGCGGGTTTACGTACCTGTTATTTTGGAATAAGCAATATTAATCGATTGATTGGTAAACTACCCACTCTATATCATAAGTTTAGTATGGGTAGTTTACAGCTAAGAACTAAGAAATAGCTACGCTGCTTTCATCTGTTTGCGCTTAGCTGCCAGGAAACTACCCAACCCAAGGAGAGCTAGGAAAGCAGAAGGTTCGGGTACGGATTGAGAATTGGATGCCTCAAATAAGGGAGTTGCTGTCTGATCGATATTGAAATTGAATCCTCCTTCAACAGGAATGAAACCAGAAAAAACCGAGCCAGAAAAATTCCCTTGACCTAAAAGATTGCACGTACTGCTCAAGCACGCTTTGATGTTGTCGAAATTGTAATTGTTGATAGTAAAGACATCGCTAACTTTATCATAAAAGAAATTAAAGCTAGAAAGAAAAACGTTGTCTTTAGAGATGGAACCGCCGCCTGCCAATGAATCGAGAGAACCGCCAAATGCTGTAAACACACTGTTAAATTCTTCCCCAAAAAAACTCAAAGGATTGTCGATCGTAAGTTCTCCATCTCCTTCATCGCTAAGCCTACCGCTGAGATTATCGACAACGAAGCTTCGATCGACACCAAACGGTAATTCTCCTAATCCGAATATCCCGATACTAGCGGTTCCAGAGTAGTCAAGTTTGGTCAAATTGGCTGCTTCGGCAGGTGCTATGGCAACTGTTCCCAATGCAACAAATGCGGCTCCCAGAGTAGCGATCGATAACTGTTTCACGGATAATCCTCTTTGTAACGGTTGAATATACCTGTTTTACCTTGCAGAACAAGGCTTTAGCGTTCAGCTTGGCAAAAGTGCTTAATACAATTCAACTTTGGTAGCTTTCATATTAGTGCGATCGATCGCACATCAGTCTGGTGATCGACTCTTCAAGTATAAATACTTAGGATTGTCATTTCTTAATTGGTTTGAGCAATCGGGTTTCTCAAGAAAAAATCTGAGTCTTCAGTATTACTTTTAAATCAAAACTTACCACTTCAAAAACGCCGCTTCACTACCCTGCTCTCGTCTAATGTTCCCATCTTTTTCAAACCAAGCAATAATTTGGTCGGTTGTCAAATCTTCTATCTGAACGCCATACTCTTTGGCTATATGTTTCAATAACTTTAAAGAAGAAATAGTTAATCTAGTTAAAAATTTTTCATGGGAAGCGAGCAAAGCCGCATCAACTTTAGCGGATTCTTCTAAGGTTAAAAATTGAGATCCTGGTTGTGGTGCTTCATTCATAACTCTGTCACGTTCGAGACTTCTTCGTAATCATATAACCGCAGCGATGTTCCCCATCGATCTGCCAGTGGGTGCGCTCTACCGTACAATCGGTAAACACGGCGGCGAACATCTCTAATTCGTGGCTGCAAACATTGGGGAAAGATTCGGCAACATCAGATATGGCGCAGTTATGTTCGGTCAACATGAATTGAGCGGTGTGACCGTTTCTCGCCCCATCAGTTTCTATAGGATAGCACTCGGCCATATAGCCTTCCGATCGCCTCAGTTCGACTAACTTGAGGACTCGATCGTGCAGGGAACCAATACCGACGCGATCGCGATATTCCGTTGCCTTTCGTTCCCATTGCTTGCGTAAAATAAAATCTACCTGATCGTGTCCCAAAGTTTGAGCGATCGTATCCAGCAGGGACACGGCAAACTTACCATGACTGTTGGGAAAGCGATCGCGTCCCTTCCGACTCAGGCGATAAGCGTGCTGGGGACGCCCCATGCCCACCTGAACCGTTTGGTACTCAATCAGATCCTCCCCCTCCAAATCTTTCATATGTCGCCGTACCGCTTGTGGGCTAATATTCAAACAGTCAGCCAGTTCTTGCGCCGTGGCTTGACCCCGCTCCAGTAAGTGTTGCAGGATGTCTTGTTTAGTGGAAGGTTGCTGAGTGGTCGTCATCGTCTTCCCAGGAGTCAGTGCCCAAAATTTCACTTTGACAACTAAGTTGTTGTTAATGTAGCTTAAAATAGACTAAGAAAACAAAATTGTTGTTTTAGTCACTATACATCCTAACCCGTCTGAGGTTATGTTTGCCACAGACCGATGACCAGATACAAGCTTGATACGCTGCTACTAAAACTCTGAGATGCCGAACTCGCCTTCCATCCCAGAACAGAACACGAGAGAACACTTCCAGAACACAATAAACATGAGTGCCACAGTCAAAACCTTAGTCAATCAACCTTATAAATACGGCTTTGTTACCAACATCGAGGCAGAAACCATCCCCAAAGGATTAAACGAAGATGTGATCCGCCTCATCTCCGCCAAAAAGAACGAGCCAGAATTCATGCTAGAGTTTCGCCTCAGAGCATATCGCCAATGGCTGAAGATGGCCGAACCTACTTGGCCGGAGGTACAATATCCACCAATTAATTATCAAGACATTATTTATTACTCCGCACCCAAGCAAAAAGCCAAGAAAAAGAGCTTAGAAGAAGTAGACCCAGCATTACTGGAAACTTTCGAGAAATTGGGGATTCCCCTCTCAGAACAGAAGCGCCTTAGCAACGTGGCAGTTGACGCCATTTTCGATAGCGTTTCCGTAGCAACCACCTTTAGAGAAAAGCTAGCCAAAGAAGGCGTGATCTTCTGCTCGATTTCCGAAGCTTTACAAGAATACCCAGAGTTAGTACAAAAATATCTCGGTAGCGTTGTCCCTATAGCCGATAACTACTACGCTGCCCTCAACTCAGCTGTATTCAGCGATGGTTCCTTCGTTTACATACCGAAGAATACTCGTTGCCCGATGGAACTGTCCACCTACTTCCGGATCAACACTGGGGACACGGGGCAATTCGAGCGCACCTTAATTGTGGCGGAAGAAGGCAGCTATGTCAGCTATCTCGAAGGCTGTACCGCGCCTATGTTCGACACCAACCAACTACACGCCGCCGTAGTAGAATTGGTTGCCCTCGATAACGCTGAAATCAAATACTCCACCGTTCAAAATTGGTACGCCGGAGACGAAAACGGCAAAGGTGGTATTTACAACTTCGTTACCAAACGCGGACTTTGCCAAGGCGTGAATTCCAAGATTTCTTGGACGCAGGTAGAAACTGGTTCTGCTATCACTTGGAAATATCCCAGCTGCGTATTAGTTGGTGATAACTCGGTAGGTGAATTCTACTCAGTAGCACTAACAAATCACAAGCAACAAGCCGACACTGGCACCAAGATGGTACATATCGGCAAAAACACTCGCAGCACGATTATTTCTAAAGGCATTTCTGCTGGTAATTCTGCCAACAGTTATCGCGGTTTGGTAAAAATTGGCCCGAAAGCAGAAGGCGCACGAAATTATTCTCAGTGTGACTCGATGCTAATTGGAGATAACGCTCAAGCGAATACTTTCCCTTATATTCAAGTGCAGAATAATACAGGAAAAGTTGAGCATGAAGCTTCTACTTCTAAGATTGGCGAAGACCAATTATTCTATTTTTCGCAACGAGGCATTTCCCAAGAAGATGCTGTTTCGATGATGATCAGCGGTTTCTGTAAGGATGTGTTCAATCAATTGCCGATGGAATTTGCGGTGGAAGCCGACAGATTGTTGAGTTTGAAGTTGGAAGGTTCGGTTGGGTAATGAAACCGCAGATGAATGCAGATGAACGCAGATAAACGCAGATATTTTATCTATGTTTATCTGCGTACTTTATGAAAAAGTTAAGTTTACATCTGTGGTTGTTCATTAAATATTTGAACTGGACTAAAAGCAGAGAAAACGGAGTAAGAGGGAGAAGAGAGCAAACATGATTATTGAAAATAGCGAGGTGATTCTGTTAGTTCGCAATCTGACGGCGAATGTTGATGGGAATCAAATTTTGAAGGGGGTGGATTTGGAGATTAAGGCGGGAGAAATTCACGCCATTATGGGGCCAAATGGTTCGGGTAAGAGTACTTTTTCAAAGGTTTTGGCTGGACATCCTGCTTATGAAGTGACTGGCGGAGAAGTACTTTTTAAAGGGCAAAATCTTTTGGATTTAGAACCTGAAGAAAGAGCGAGAACGGGAGTATTTTTAGCTTTCCAATATCCTTTGGAAATTCCCGGTGTAAGTAATTTGGATTTCTTGCGAGTTGCTTATAATTCTCGTCGGAAAGCTGAAGGTTTGGAAGAACTGGATGTGTTTGATTTTAACGAATTGATTGAAGAAAAGTTGGAAGTGGTGAAAATGAATCCAGCTTTTCTCAATCGTAGCGTGAATGAAGGTTTTTCGGGTGGTGAGAAAAAGCGGAATGAAATTCTGCAAATGGCGCTGCTAGAACCTACTTTAGCGATTTTAGATGAAACTGATTCTGGTTTAGATATCGACGCGCTAAAGATTGTGGCAAATGGCGTTAATCAATTAACTAAACCTGATAATGCGGTTTTGATGATTACTCACTATCAGCGGTTACTCGATTACATCGTGCCCGATTACGTTCACGTTATGCAAGGCGGACGTATTATCACTAGTGGTGGTAAAGAATTGGCGCTGGAGTTGGAAAGTCGCGGTTATGATTGGTTGCTGGAAGAACAAGCATCTGAGGTGGCGGTGTAATGAGTACTCAAGTTTTATCTGCTTCTACCAGTAGGGATGCTTATTTGGTGGCGTTGTTGGATGGAGTTTCTAGAACCCCCCTAGCCCCCCTTATTAAGGGGGGAAATGAAGGGGAAAATTATCAGGGAGGAAGTGAAGATGGAAATGTAGATTGGTTGCAGGAATTACGCGATCGATCTTCTGCGCTAGTTCTCGAACAAAGCTTCCCCACCACTAAGGATGAGGCATGGCGCTTCACCGATCTGTCACCTATGTTACAGGTGAGTTTTCAGCCAGCAGAAACTAGCAACATCGCTTCTCTTCCCGCCTCTGGAATTACCCCATTAATTTTGTCGGAAGCAGCGGAAAGTCGCTTGGTATTCGTAAATGGTGTTTATGCGCCTCAGCTATCTTCAACTGTTAAGATACCAAGTCCTACTTTCGCTGGTAATTTAGCTCAATTACCAGAAAATTATCGTTCCCGTTTATCAAATTATTTAGGAAAACAACCGGGTGCGACTGATGCTTTTACCGCACTCAATACGGCGGGTTTTAACGATGTAGCAGTAGTATGGATACCGAAGAATCAGGTATTAGAAACTCCTATTCATCTGCTGTTTATCTCTACCTTAAATGATTACCCAAGCATTTCTCAACCTCGTTGTTTGGTTGTAGCTGAAACGAACAGTAAAGTAACTTTAGTTGAAGATTACTTGACAATTGGTGACTGGTGTGGGAGCAAGTCTAATCATTACTTTGTAAATACAGTAACGGAAATTTGGGCAGAAGAAAATGCCCAAATTACTCACCATCGAGTACAGCGAGATAGCAACGTTGCTTTTCACATTGGCAAAACGGCTGTTTCCCAAGCGCGTTACAGTCGCTACACCTGTAATGCGATTAGTTTGGGTGCCCAGATATCGCGTCACAATTTAGATATTTTCCAAACGGGAGAACAAACCGAAACTATCCTGAATGGTTTGATGATGATTGCTGGCGAACAACTTTCGGATACCCACACTCAGATTATTCTCAATTATCCTCACAGTACAACTCGCCAGTTGCAGAAGAATATCGTGAGCGATCGCGCTCATGGTGTATTTAACGGTAGAGTGTTTGTTGGGAAAGCAGCACAACTTACTGATGCGGGACAACTGAACCGGAATTTGCTGCTATCTCCCAAAGCAAGAGTCGATACCAAACCCCAACTGGAAATTATTGCTGATAACGTGAAATGTTCTCACGGCGCAACGGTTAGTCAGTTGGATGATGAGGAAGTTTTTTATCTACAAAGTCGCGGTTTAGATAAAGTTAGCGCCCACAATTTGTTAGTGGATGCTTTTGCTGGCGAAATTATTAATTTGCTGCCTCTCCATTCTATTCAGACAATGCTTTCTCAATGCGTTGCTTGTAGAACGATCGAGTAATTGGTTGTGGGTAATAGGTATTTGGTAATGGGCAAAATTTTTACCGATTATCTACTACCTACTACCTACTACCTACTACCTACTACCTAAAATCATGACTATCACTCAAGAAAAAACCCTGGCTGAAAAAGTCCGTGCTGATTTCCCCATTTTGCATCAGGAAGTCAACGGCAAACAGTTAGTTTATTTAGACAATGCTGCCACTTCTCAAAAACCCTTGGCAGTTCTTGATGCGCTGCGAAATTACTACGAACAGTATAACTCAAACGTGCATCGCGGCGTTCATACTCTTAGTGCCAAAGCAACAGATGCTTATGAAGGTGCGCGAGTAAAAGTTGCTAAATTTGTGAATGCGGCTTTTCCCCATGAAATTATCTATACTCGCAATGCTTCCGAAGCAATTAACTTAGTTGCTTATGCTTGGGGATTAACGAATTTGCAACCAGGAGATGAAGTAATTCTCTCCGTGATGGAACACCACAGTAATTTAGTTCCTTGGCAACTCGTCACCAAAACTACAGGCGCAGTTCTCAAATTTGTCGAACTTACACCAAACGAAGAATTTGATTTGGAACAGTACAAAAATCTAGTTTCCGATAAAACCAAACTAGTTTCTGTGGTTCACGTTTCCAACACTCTCGGCTGCATTAATCCGGTTAAAGAAATTACCGAAATCGCCCATAAATACGGTGCGAAAGTATTACTTGATGCTTGCCAAGGTGCGCCGCATTTACCGATTGACGTACAAGCAATTGATTGCGATTGGCTAGTAGCTTCCGGTCACAAAATGTGTGGCCCAACTGGGATTGGTTTCCTCTATGGTAAGGAAAAGATTTTGCGGGCAATGCCTCCTTTTATGGGTGGCGGCGAAATGATTGCTGATGTATTTTTAGAGCAATCAACTTATGCCGATTTACCCCATAAATTTGAAGCGGGAACGCCTGCGATCGCAGAAGCGATCGGACTCGGTGCAGCAGTGGATTATCTATCTAATATTGGTATGGATAAAATCCATGCTTACGAAGCAGAATTAACTGCTTATTTGTTCGAGCAATTAGAACAAATTCCCCAAGTCAGGATTTATGGGCCAAAACCCAATGCTAATGGCGAAGGTAGAGCAGCACTCGCTTCTTTTACTGCTGGCGAAGTGCATCCTCACGACTTATCAACAATTTTAGATCAAGCGGGAGTTGCGATTAGGGCTGGGCATCATTGTACCCAACCTTTACACCGTTATATCAAAGCACAATCAACTGCCAGAGCGAGTTTGTATTTCTACAACACGCGGGAAGAAATTGATGTGTTTATTGCAACTTTGAAAGAAGCGATCGACTTTTTCGGTGGGCTGTTTGGGTAAAATGGTAGTCGGGCGGGTTTTGTTGAGAGATTGTCTTTGGGAATTATGAATTGTCTGCTAAACCCGCCCCTACTATCTGACAAGCTTAAAAGTTTAGTGCAAATTTATGCCTGAGACAATTGGAATTGCCAAAGCGATTACTAATTTAAACGTTGCTCACGAAAGGTTAAATTTAAGCCCGACTAATGATCCTAACTTTTTTACTGAATGGCAACAAGATTTGCCCGAACTGACCAAAGAAGAAAAACTAGTATTAAATCGATTAAAAAATCGCTATCTTTATTATGCTGCTGATGGTTTTGTCTTAGAAGGGACGGTCAGCATTATTATTTTATCTCCTTTATTAGAATTGCTCGGATTATGTGACTCTCCTTTTAAAATTCGAGGAGAAAAGTTTGTGAAAGTGGAGATTGAAAACGGCAACACTCAATTAGAAGGTTTTATTGATGCTTTAGTAATTAAAGATTCATTTTGGATCGTGCTAATAGAAGCGAAACAATATGGTTTTAGTGTTTTACAAGCATTACCGCAAACTTTAGCATATCTGGTGGCAAATCCTAATGTGGAAACGCCTGTGTTTGGAATGATATTGACTGGTGAAGATTATATTTTTGTTAAGTTCGATCGGCAGTTAGGGCAATACGCTTTGTCAAGAAAGTTTACACTTGTTAACCCGCAAGATAATGAACTTTATGATGTTGCAAGAGTGATTAAGAGAATTATCAGTTTAGGGAGTTTATTGTAGGGTTGGAAGAAGCGATCGCTTTTTTAGTGACCTTTCGGGGTAAAATATTATGGGTAGACTTTTGCTCACCCTATTTTGTATCGATAATCAGAAATATCCCGATAATATCCTTGATTTATGCGGGCTGCAAAAAACATGAATCCGTATCCTATTATCTTCATTCCTACCCCTATTCTTCAAGCTCTAGAAGCATTTCCTATCGTATGGAAATTTACTGAGCCAAAACCGTTAGCTCCTACTAATAAGCCACAACCAATCAATTTAACATCATTTTTTTCCAAAGCCATTCCATTAATTATTACTTTTGCTAGTATTTCTCTAATTGCAGGTAATATAATTATCACTGTGCATATTTCTATCGGAGGCATTTTGATAGCTGCGTTTAACTTATGGCAACAGCAAAATCATTATTTACAAAAACTAAATAAATATGAACAGGAAATGCGCGATTATAACCGCCAGTTAGGAGAATGGCGGGAGCGAGAGCTTCAACATAAACGCCAGATAGCAGAATCTCAAAAACCTGAAAAAATAAACCAATATCGCAATAAGATAATTAAAGATATTCTCCTAAAAACCGTCCCTGCTGATGGGAGAGATACCAGGATAAAGTATGAGTGGATTGAGAGCGAATTTTCTAAACAATTAGAGCAATTATATCCTCAAAAAATCTATCACAAATTAACTATCCAAAATCCTAACTCTTATCAACCCTACTGTATAGCAATTGCTTATTTTGATAAAGTAATAAATTTACATATTGATATAGAAATTGATATACCTTACTATAATGAAACTGGTAAATCTAGCAATTGGGAAGTACTTATCAAAGAAAATCAGCGTCATCAAATCCTTTTACAAAAAGGATGGATAGTAATTCGATTTGCTGAGGAGCAAATTATATCTTCGCCACAAAGTTGCTGCAAGGTAATAGCTGAAGTCATAAATAAAGTATTAGGTACACCAATTCCAGAGCAATTGAAAGCGGTAGAAAATTTACATCCAATCGGATCAAAGAATGAATTTAAAAATCAAGACAATCACCGTTAAAGCACCAAATAGAACGAAGCAATAATGTTTGTTTCAAATCTATCAATAGAAAACTGGAATAGCAACCGAGATGAAGGTGAATTTATCGAAAATCCCACTTGGAATCAAATAGAAGCAGCTATCCACGACTTAAATGGTAAAAGTAAAACTTTAGTTATATTAGGCGCTGACAACGAAACTTACATGGCAATTGGCGGCGGTGAATCAGAAAAATATATTGTTAATGTAACTTTCGATAACATCAGTTTCACTAACTTGGTAGATTTATCAAAACCAAAGGAAATAGAAAAGCTAGTTGTTGGTGGACAAGAGGGAAATTATCCTGCCAAATTATGTGTTGATTTACAGAAAGTTTTGCTAGCTGCTAAAAAATTTGCCGAATTAGGACAACTTGAGCAATCAGTTTCTTGGGAAGAAGATAAACCATTGGTAGTGCTTTAGTGAATTGCGATCGCACTTTCTTAATCTGCGTTCATCTGCGTTTCATCTGCCGTTAAAAACAGATCGATCGCACTAGCCTGCTGGTAGATAATCTAAGATGGGATTAAACACAACAATCATCGCTGTGAGAACCTGCAATTGATGCTTTAGTTCAAGAACTTGACACAAAACTAAGCCAATGGCAGCCTGATATTGCCGAACAAGTGCGACAATGTATTGCAGAACTCATCGATCTGGCAGATCGAGATGCGCTAGATATTCTTCGATCCAGAGTAGTTGAACAAGAAGTATTAGATTTAATTGATAAACCTGAAACCTCGTGAATTGTGACTTTAGTTAAGCTGTATGCTCTTGAAGCTGATAATGTTTCTCTTCAAAATCCTCAATCAACGCAACCAAAAGTTTTAAAATTGCATTTTGTTCGGGAGTACGATCCTTGATAGCCATTAACTTTTCGACAATTGCAAGATATTTTTCATTCTCTTCTTCGCTAGTGATTACTTGTGGTTGAATTTCTGCAAGCAATGCTCCATAAAGGCTTTTATCAAAAGTAAGGGTCATTTTTCCATTTCTCCTTATCGTATTCAGAATGAGTTAACACATATTTAATAAAAATAACTTGGCTTTCATAATCAATACTTACTATTAATCGATAATCATTACCTTTAATATTAAATACGGTAAAATTTCCGACAGCATCAGCACTTGGATAAACTGCCCTAATTTCATCTAAATTCCTCCACTCTGCTCTTTTAGCAACTCTAAACCAATTATCTAAAGGAGTGAAAGCATCAGCGTGTTCTTGACAAAATTGCAGCAACTTTTTCCGGCTAATAATGTGCATAAATTATTTACAACATAATTTGATACAACTTTAATGACTATGCTGCTATCACATCAGAAGTAAGCTATAATTTTAACAAAATTTTTCTTTATTAACTACAAGTATTGGTAAAAATCAAAGCTCGATCGCTTTTTCTTTATCATCCTCTTCGTGTTCTTGGCGTCTTAGCGATTCCTTAAAAATTCCAACCTTAAGACTGATAAGCACTTCCGACCAACGGCTGATTGAAATTATCCTGTAAATAGAGACGATCGCTACAGATAATCGAGTACTAGCTGATAAAAAACTAAAGGAAACGGGATGATTAGATCCTGGATGGTAATTGCGGGGGTAGGGATATTAGTTGCCTTAGCCAGCAACTTAATTACCCCTGATGATGTGAAATGGTTTAAGCGTTTGCAGCGCCCCAGGTGGCTAACTTTTGAATTTGCAATTCCTTTTATTTGGACGTTTATATTTATATGTGGAGGCTGGTCGGCTTATATTGTATGGGAAGCAGACCCAGGCAGTGCGAAAACGTGGGGGCTGATGGCGTTTTATTTGTTAGTAGAAATTGCCATCATCGCTTACACGCCAGTCATGTTTAGACTTCGCAGCCTGAAAAATGGCACGATTATTGGTGCTGTGGGTTCTATTTTAGGAATTATTTTGCTGTTTACCGCGTGGACGGTTTCTGGATGGGCGGCTCTTTTGTTACTCCCTTATGTAATTTGGAGTCCGATTGGAACGTACACGACTTGGGAGATGATTCGCCTCAATCCAGAAGATAAGTAGGAGAAGAGAAGAGAGGAGAGGAGCGAATAGTTGATTTACTAATGTGCTTCTTTGATTGCGATCGAAGGTTTTGGCTCTACATCTGAAGATGTAGCTCGATCCAATACCTGGGAGTATTGCTGGGCGATGATTTCTAGAGTGAAGTTAGATTTGAGGTAATGACGACCAGCCTTACCCATTTGATGAGCCAACTGGCTATCTTTAACCAACTGAAGAATAAAATCAGCTAACCCTTCTCCATCCCCATTTTTGAAGTAAGCACCGCATTTAGCTTCTTCTACTAATTTGCGTAAATAGGAATGTTCTTCGCAAAGCACTGCTACCGGACGCCCAGCGGCTAATATGCCGTAAAGTTTGCTGGGAGCAACTAATCCTTCCATTCCCGGACTAATGCTGACTAAGGATAAGTCACAAGCGGTCAAGGAATAAGGAAGATATTGTTTATCTTGATAGGGCAGAAATAAACAATTTTTTAATCCTAAAGCAGCTATTTGCTCTTGACAGAGTTGCCGTTTTGCACCATCACCGATGAAAACAAACTGGATCGGCTGATCTTGCAAAAGTCTAGCCGTTTCCATAATTGTTTCCATGTCATGGCAGCGCCCCATATTACCGGAGTAAAGGACTGTAAATTTTTCTACTAAATTGTATTTGTGAGCAAACCAATTATTTTGTTTGGCTATAGGAACAATCCAACTGGGATCGGCCCAGCTGTGAATGACGGAAATTTTATCAGCGACTTCCGGACATTTGGCCACGATGCGGTCTTTCATCGAGGGGCTGAGAACGATCAATCCTTGGGCATTTTTCCAAATTTCCCGGTTAAGGGCATTCCAGAAGCGAACTAACCAGTGGCGACCGGGGATAACGTTTAATTCAATAGAAATATCTGAAATTATGAAAAATTTCATGTACGTAGAGATCATATATACGTAATGTAAAAGTTTATATAATTTAGGACTACACTTTTTCTTTTTCTTA
>CAZJJR010000043.1:0-16289 GCA_964546365.1 uncultured bacterium
CCCTTACCAAGGGGAGGGTTGGGAGGGGTTTAGTTGTTCGCAATTCATTTAGGATTGCTATAGCAGTCTCAAGGTTAAGAAAGTGCTGGCGAGAGTTTGGAGTGCATCAATTGTTGGCATCGACGCTGTAAAAGTAGGCGTGGAAGTGGATGTTTCGGGCGGTTTACCGGGAGTTGTCGTGCTGGGCTTACCGGATACTGCCGTGCAAGAATCCAAAGAAAGGGTGAAGGCGACGCTGAAAAATGCCGGGTATGCTTTCCCGATGCGAAAAATCGTGATTAACCTCACGCCTGCCGATTTACGCAAAGAAGGGCCAAGTTTTGATTTACCAATTAGCGTAGGAATTTTGGCAGCATCGGAACAAGTAAGCGCCCAATTATTAGGAGATTATTTATTTTTAGGAGAAGTTTCCTTGGATGGGACGTTGCGTGCGATCGCAGGTGTATTGCCGATCGCAGCTGCGGCACAAAAATTAGGTATCGTCGGTTTAGTAGTGCCAGAAGATAATGCGCGAGAAGCTGCGATCGTGCAAGGATTAGAAGTTTATGGATTTAAGCATTTAGCAGATGTAGCTGATTTTTTGAACGACCCGGAACGCTATCAACCAGTGCAATTTGACGGCAAAAAAGAATTAGCAAAATCTCGATTTGGCGGTCACGATTTGAAGGAAGTAAAAGGTCAATCACACGCACGTCGCGCATTGGAAATTGCGGCTGCTGGCGGACATAATTTAATTTTTGTTGGGCCACCAGGTAGCGGTAAAACGATGTTAGCACGACGATTACCAGGGATACTACCTCCCCTTTCCTTTGAAGAAGCTTTAGAGGTTACGCAAATACATTCTGTGGCTGGTTTATTGAAAGATAGAGGCACTTTAGTTAGCGATCGACCTTTTCGCAGTCCCCATCATTCTGCCTCTGGCCCTTCTTTAGTTGGTGGTGGCAGTTTTCCCCGCCCTGGTGAAATTTCTTTAGCACATCGCGGGGTGTTATTTCTTGATGAATTGACAGAATTTAAAAGAGATGTTTTAGAATTTTTACGACAACCTTTAGAAGATGGTTATGTAACCATTTCTCGCACTAGACAATCTGTAATGTTTCCCGCTCAATTTACTTTAGTAGCGAGTACAAATCCCTGTCCTTGCGGTTATTTTGGCGATACAATTCAACCTTGCACTTGTACACCTGGAAAAAGAGAACAATATTGGGCAAAATTGTCTGGCCCTTTGATGGATCGGATCGATTTGCAAGTAGCGGTTAATCGATTAAAACCAGAAGAAATTACCCGCCAACCTGGGGGAGAAGATTCGGCATCTGTGCGGGAAAGGGTGCAAGCAGCCAGAATGCGATCGCAAACTCGATTTAAAGATGAAACTGGTTTGCGTTCTAATGCGGAAATGCAAAGCCGTCATTTACAAAAATGGTGTCATTTAGATGATGCTTCCCGCAACTTATTAGAAGCAGCAATTCGGAAATTAGGGTTATCGGCAAGGGGAAGCGATCGCATTTTAAAAGTAGCCAGAACAATTGCCGATTTAGCAGGTGATGATGACTTGAAACCCCAGCACGTTGCCGAAGCAATTCAGTATCGTACAATAGATAGAATGCAGTGATAATTTAAGGAGGATAAAATGTTAGGATTTGACCGGATTACTTTCGATTCTAAAATAATGTCAGGACAAGCCTGCATTAGGGGAATGCGAATACCTGTATCCCTAGTATTAAATTTGCTGGCACATGGCAAATCAGTTACCGAAATTATCGAAGACTATCCAGAATTGGAACAGGAAGATATCCAAGAGTGCCTTAAATATGCAGCTTGGTTAGCGAAAGAACAAGTTTATTTAAGATAATGTGAGAAAATTTGATGAAGTTTTTGGCTAACATGGGTATTTCGCCGCGCACTGTTGAATGGTTGCGATCGCAAGGTTATGATGCAATTCGTTTAGTTGAGGAAGGTTTGCAGCGTTTAACCGATGAAGAAATTGTGGTGAAAGCTCGCCAAGAAGAACGCATTATCCTCACAATGGACTTGGGATTCGGCTCTCTGTTAGTAATCAGCGGACAAGTTTTGCCAAGTGTTATTTTATTTCGGCTAACGGATGAAAGGCCAGAATTTGTCAATGAGCGATTGGCAAAAGTGCTAGAAAGTTTTGAAAGTGAATTGACGGCAGGAGCAATTATTTCTGTTAGCGATGAAACTATTCGAGTGCGAAAGTTACCTGTTTGAGGAATAGCATAATTTACTGATTACTAATGTTTATATGAAAATTAAAAGCGATCGAGATGCAATTCTGTTTCTTAAAAGTATTAATGCTCCTTCTAGGTTAGTTTTGCATCACCTGTTAGTGGTAGAAGCAGCGCAAGAATTAGTAAAAGGATTGCAAAACAAGTTCAAATTTAATTTCGATCCTGATTTAGTCCTAGTAGGAGCAGCGATACACGATTGTGGCAAAATAGTTCATCCTCACGAAATGACAAATCCAGGTAATCAACACGAAATTTCAGGCGAACAATTACTTTTATCTCATGAAGTTTCGCCTGAAATTGCGCGTTTTTGTCGTACCCATGCGTCTTGGTACGAGAATGACACGGTATTAGAAGATTGGCTAGTTGCTTTAGCTGATAAGCTGTGGAAGGGTTGTAGAGAAAAGGATTTAGAATCCAAGATAATCAGTTATATTGCTCAACAGACTAAATTTCCAGAGTGGGAAGTTTTTGTAGAAGCTGATTTGCTATTCGAGGAAATCGCGGCGAAAGGTTCGATAAGGCTTCAACGGTCTATAAATTAAATATTATAATTGCTGCAAATTTATAAAATTTTATGTAATCTAATATTAGAATATTAGATAAATTTACTAAACTCATTTTATGAGCAAAGTCCAAACCAAATTACCAACTGATGAATGGGTAACGACGACTTGGCATGAGTACATAGAAGCTATTAGCGATCGCAATCTAGAAAAAGCTAAAAGTTATTACCACAAAGGACAACTGCGAATTGAAATGACACCCCAAGGTTACGACCATTCTTATGATAACTCCCTGATTGGATATGCGGTTGCATTATTCTGTGGTTTTCAAAATATTCCTGTTAGTGGAGTAAGTAACTGTACTTTCAGGCGAGGTAATGAAATAGAAGCTCAACCGGATTTAGCCTTTTACATTGGTGAGAATGCCGAAATTATTCCACCCAATACAACTATTGTCGATCTAAATATTTACCCGCCACCAGATTTAGTCATCGAAATTGCCAAAACTTCTCTATCAGATGATATTGGTGGCAAGCGAATGTTATACGAACAATTGGGAGTGAGAGAATATTGGGTGGTAAATGTAGTGCGAGCTTTATTAATTGCTTTTGCTGTTGCTGATGGTGGAAGTAGACAAATAACACAATCTCAAGTTTTACCAAATTTACCCTTTAGTTTATTAGAAGAAGCTTTGCGGCGAAGTCGAGAAAGTGGGAGAAGTCAGTTATATAGTTGGTTAATTGGTCAAATGCAGGAAATTGGTGATTAGCAGCAGACCAGTAAAAACTTTATACTATTGTAAACTATATGTCACCCTATTACAATTACAACTCTATAGCATACTATGGAAGCAATCCAACTATCTTTGTTTTGCGATCGCGAAAATCAAAACCCTTTCAAGAAACAGAAGAAACCTAAATTAGGACGTTACGAACGCATTCAAAAGGAACTCAACGAAAACGGCGACCCATACAAAATATTTATTGATGTAAACACGCCACCTACAGCAACATCGACCTATCGATTTGTCGATCTTTTCTGCGGTGCAGGCGGTATCACCCAAGGTTTAGTACAAGCAGGATTTCAACCAATAGCAAGTGTAGAAATAAACCCGATCGCTTCTGCCACTTATCAATTTAATTTTCCTCACTGCCATCATTTTAACGGAGATATCGCCAATTTTAATTCCCAAAATTGGCTAAATGAAATAGGTTATCCCGAAATACATCTGGTAATTGGTGGGCCACCATGCCAAGGTTTTTCAGTTGCCGGAAAACGCGATCCAAACGATCCTCGCAATCGTTTATTTAAAGAATTCGTGCGTGTTGTCTCAGAAATCCGCCCTTGGTACGTGGTAATGGAAAATGTACCCGGAATTCTCACCATGAAAAAAGGTGCCGTTCTCAAAGCTATTTGCGAAGAATTTGCTGATATTGGATATCCAAATATGTCGGTTGCCATTTTAGAATCTGCTGCTTATGGAGTACCGCAAATTAGACCGAGAGCGATTTTTATAGCCAATCGATTTGGTATGGAAAACCCATATCCAAAAATTCAATTATTACCCGATCGATACAAACCAATTGAATCAGCAATTTCTGACTTACCAGAGTATACAGCTATTCCAGAAATAAATCACGAATGGACTCGCCATTCAGCAGAATATATGGAAAGAATAGCGAAAGTACCGCCTGGTGGTTCTTTGTATGAAAGTTACGTAGATGCTTTCAAGCGTCAATACCCTGGTAAACCGAGTATGACTGTCAAAGAAAATCACGGCGGTACTCATATTCATCCTTATTTAAATCGGGTTATTTCAGCACGAGAAATGGCTCGTTTGCAGACATTTCCAGACAGTTTTATTTTTAAAGGTTCAATGAAAAAAGCAATGTGGCAAATTGGTAATGCTGTGCCACCGAGATTGGCAGAGTGTCTAGGTTATGGACTAATACATTATTTGAATGCTGTTGAATCTAGAAATCAACCAGAAATTTCTGTTAATCGTTTTGAGCAGATTCAGCTAAGTTTTGATTAAGCGCATCACGCCAAGCTTCAAAGTTATACCAGCCACATCCGACACAGCCTTCTTCAGCTTCAGCACCTCGCTGATGTACAGAAGGCCAATCTTCTCTTCCTTTATACCAGAATCTAATACCAAAAGGTGTACCTCTTTTTCCTGTTTTGATACAACGTTCGCAACTTCTGGATTTAAGGAGATTATGATTGCCCGAACTGTCCTTTTTTAGTAACTGAAACTTTTTTTTAATCTCTTCATCACTCATAGAAGCCAGATGTGGTGACTCACTTTCTCCCCAACGCTCCATTGGAAAGCGATGATCTATTATTAACTCATGGGCTGGTCTTTGCCTTTTTTCTATAACATCTATATAAGAATAAACTTCTAAAATTCTTTGTACTAAAGAAGCTGGTATGTTAGCAGCCGAATTTGCCGATTTTATTTCTCCTGTCCAACGATCGCCCAAGCGTATCATCTGACAATTTTCGCAGTATCTCTTTTCTGTTTCGATCGCAAGACCAGGCCGATTTCTTGTCCCACGTTGTAAGCCTTGAATTCCTCCACCGCCAGCATATTGTCCAGATCCTATCTTTTTTCCTTCACACTCCCGGCAATGCCATTTTCGATCTGATAAAAGGTTAAAAACTTTATATTGGGTTGAATCTTTTTTGATTTGCGATTTAATCGTTTCTACTAAATTTTGATCGGTCACTCTATCTGATCCGCTTCTATTTCCAGATTTTCGAGCAGATTGGAAACTGTGATACCTAAGCCACTAGCAAGACTGACAAGAGCAGTAACAGAAGGATTTCTGACTCCGCGCTCGACTCCAGAAATATAAGTACGATCTAAATTAGCGCGTAGTCCGAGTTCCTCTTGGGAGATACCAAGCGCTGTTCGCTGTTGCTTGACAAGTTGACCCAAGGCACGCAGAATCTTTTTCCTCGATTCGTTCATGTGCCGATTGTGGTTGTTTGTGGTCGATCAGTCTACGGTCGATGTGTCACATTTCATTAAAAATTAAGTTAACCAAGCTTGTAGCGTACTTGGTTGCAAAGTCAGATCGCACTCTATCCCTTACCTAAAATAAACAATCTATATCTCTACTGATAACAAGTTAAATAATCTGTCGATACCCAACCTTTCAAACCATTTTTCTTTTTACTTTCAACGGTAACTAAAGCCCATTCTCCATCATCGGAATACTGTTGAAGAGAAACGATCGAAGCAAAATCTATACTAGTAATTGCCTTACCTGCCGGAGTATTTCGCACGTTCAGCCGATCGGCATATTTAGTTAATACCCAAAACTCTTTACAACTATTAGTAACTAAATATCCATCATTATTTTGAATATTAACAGGGGTTTCGGTGGTTTTCTCTGGTGTGGCTAAAGCAGCAGATATCGTTTTAAAGCCGATCGCAGATAGGGACAAAACAGCGATCGCTGTTAAAAGTTTATTCCAGTTACGCTTTCTTTTCATGTCGCCTTCTTTGACTTTATCTGATGATTCGACTATATTCTTTATGACAAGAAAGCTTCATATCCCAGCAGATACAATTATTTTTGAGCAAAAATATGGCTGTTAGCCGATCCTTTTTTGGTTTTTGAAGCCTTTACTCTATCTAGAGATGTAATGCCAAGATGAGAAAACTAAGCAAATAGGAATTATTTTCCTCAAACTTCAACCTTGGGAAGTTGCGATCGCACTCGTGCCAGTTAGCGATAAAATGTGACAGTTGTACTTAGTGGCGGACTGTGATCGAGCGTTATACGTTGCCTGAAATGGGCAACCTGTGGACGGAAAACTATAAGCTGAAAACCTGGCTAGCAGTGGAAATAGCCGTTTGCGAAGCGCAAGCTGAACTTGGTTATACTCCTTTTGAAGCGGTTGAGCAAATCAAAGCAAAAGCTAACTTTGACATCAAGCGGGTGCAAGAAATTGAAGCGGAAGTCCGCCACGACGTAATCGCCTTCTTGACAAATGTCAACGAATATGTAGGCGATGCGGGACGGTACATTCACTTGGGTTTAACCAGTTCCGACGTGCTGGATACCGCTTTAGCGCTGCAAATGGTAGCCAGCGTCGATGTATTGTTGGAACGGGTAGAAGATTTAATCCAAGCCATTCGTTACCAAGCGCAGCAACATCGCGAAACGGTGATGATTGGGAGATCTCACGGCATTCACGCCGAACCGATCACCTTTGGGTTTAAACTGGCGGGATGGTTGGCGGAAATGCACCGCAACCGCGACAGATTGGTGAATTTGCGCCGCAGCGTGGCGGTTGGGAAAATATCCGGTGCGGTGGGAACTTATGCTAATGTGGAACCGCGAGTAGAAGCGATCGCCTGTCAAAAACTCGGACTCGAACCCGATACCGCATCAACTCAGGTGATATCGCGCGATCGTCATGCGGAATTCGTGCAAGTATTAGCACTATTAGGCGCATCGATCGAACGCTTCGCCGTCGAAATTCGCAACTTGCAAAGAACCGATGTTTTAGAAGTAGAAGAATTCTTCTCTAAAGGACAAAAAGGTTCTTCCGCCATGCCGCACAAACGCAACCCGATTCGATCGGAAAGATTGACGGGAATGGCAAGAGTTTTGCGCGGAAATGCAGTGGCAGCTTTAGAAAATGTCGCGCTTTGGCATGAGAGGGATATTTCCCACAGTTCAGTCGAACGGATGATATTACCCGACTCCTGCACGATCGCTCATTTCATGTTAGTAGAAACCATCGATTTGGTGAAACATCTGCTGGTTTACCCAGAAAACATGGCGCGAAACATGAACGTTTACGGCGGTGTCGTGTTCAGCCAACGGGTGATGCTAACCTTGGTGGAGAAAGGTTTGCGGCGGGAGGAGGCTTATGCGATCGTACAATCTTGCGCTCATCAAGCTTGGAATAAACCAGAAGGTAATTTCCGCGATTTGATTAGTAAAGATGAGCGAGTTACCAAAGTATTATCGCCAGAAGAAATCGAAGCTTGTTTCGATCCGCAACATCATCTCAAACATTTGAATGAAGTTTATCAACGTTTGAGCATCTAATATTAAATGTAGGGTGCGTTAACGCAGTGTAACGCACCTTCTCGATTGATAAACTTCTGAGACAAGACACCAGAAATCAATACAGATAAGGCTGATAAATATCTGTGTTTATCTGTGTTCAACTGTGGTTAATATAAAGTGCCAACTCTTAATTAGTATTATTTCTTTTTTATCCATATACTATAAAAAGTAATTTTAAAAGTTTTTTCTACCACAGATATCCACAGATAAACACAGATGAACACAGATGTATATGTAGATTTTTCGTGAGATAGATAAGTGATATCGGATTTTTTCTATCTGCGTTTATCTGCGTGCATCTGCGGTTGAAAATCTTACTTCACCTGCACTGAAAAACCATACTCAAACCCCGCACCATTCGACTCGAACTGTAACTTGTAATCTCCCGAAACTGGCAAATTTCCCGTCCACTCGCTTCGATCGGCATCAGTGTAAGGATCTCCCGCCAGAATTTTTCCATCAGGCGCGATAATTGTGGGAAAAGAGCCTTTGTTACTATTAACGCTCATCGTTTGACCCTTACGCAACCTGAGTAAATATTGGTGTTCGCCGCCACCGATAATACGATCGCTAATTGTCGCGGAATTTCCACCAGAAGCAAACGAAACTCTCACCCGCATTCGGGTACAACTGCTTTGGGTGCGATTTTTGGCAATCCACCCTTTGACGGGACTGTTAATCTGAAACCAGCCGTTGCGATCGCTAACAACCGAGACGCGAGTACCATTTTCCAAGTTACCGACAATATTATCAGGCTCTACCTTCGGACTAGAGCGCACGTTTAGAGGAGGATTGGGATCTGCCACGATCGCCATATTAGCTCTAGTACATACCTCTTTTTTTAAGCTAGCAGCTTTAGCAACCCGTGGCTGAGGCGTTACACTAGCAACCGATGAGGGAGTTTTTGTTTCTTCCGTCGGTTGTGAGGTTTCTGGTGCAATGGCTGTACTACTGGGAGGCGTACTTATTTCTGGTTCCGGTGTTGGCGATAAAGTAACATTTGGTGCAATTTGCTGGTTGCTGACAGTTGGCTGTGAATTTTGCGATCGCATCACTCCCAGAGTGACGCCAACCGTTGCAGCCAAAATCGTTGCACCTGCAATAATTAAAATTAGCGAATTAGAGGAATTATTCATATTAGTACAGCACGCCTTGCCAAAAACCCTTTTTACTAATTACTTAAGTTTGGTGAAAATTCCCGAAGTTTTTTGACCAAATCTGATATTTTTATGCAAATTTAAATAACTGCCTGTTTTTTAACTTCTTTGTCAGTATCAGAAACAATGACACATTCTAGGCGCAGTGTTGGAAATCGCTATAAATTGCTAAAAGCCGTCAAAAATGAAGTGACAGCACGGCTGGAACAATCATTGCACAACTCAGTGCGAATTATGTTACTCAAAGAAACGCCACCCCAACCAATGCAGCGACTTTGGGATGTAGATGTAAAAATTGGCAAGCGTTCCGCTTTTCAACTAAAGCGAGAAGCCAGCATCGCGCAAGTTTTTGCTCAGACTGGTGGGAAATTAATGATTTTAGGTACACCCGGTTCTGGTAAAACAACCACCATTTTAGAACTTGCTTTGGAGTTAATTTCGCGTGCTGAAAATGATGTAGAAAAACCGATTCCCGTTCTATTTAATCTCTCTGCTTGGACACCGAAACATGAAAATATGGCAGATTGGTTAGTAGCCGAACTCAAATCTAAATACCAAATCGGGAATAAGGCAAGCAAAAAGTGGATTAAAGAAAAACAATTATTGCCTTTACTAGATGGATTAGACGAACTAGAAGCAAGCCAAAGAGAACAATGTCTCAAAGCAGTTAATCAGTTGCTTGAAGGAGAAAAATCACTCAAACATCTAGTTATTAGTTCTCGGCTAGAAGAGTATAAAAATAGTCAAACTAAGTTAAAACTGCACGGCGCAATTTATTTGCGTCCTCTTAATCTCAATCAAATTCGCGAATATTTAATGGTTTCTCGCAGTCGAGAGTTATGGGAGAATATTAAAACAGAACCGCAATTATTAGATTTAGCCAAAACGCCTTTATTGTTAAACATGATGGCGTTAGCTTATGAGGAAATTTTAATTCACGCTTGGAAACGCATTACTTCTAAGAAAGAACGTTACGAATATTTGTTAAATGCCTATGTTCGCCGGATGCTAACCCAAAATATTGATAGCAAATTTTATCCTAGAGGCAAAGAACCCCGTCCGGAAACCATGCGCCAATGGTTAATATGGCTATCAAAAAAGATGTATCAATTAAATCAGCAAGAAGTGGCGATCGAGCTTTTCGATCGCAATTGGTTAGAAACAAATTCTCAAAAGCGTTTGTATAGCACTGGTGTTTTTCTAACATTGGGTGGAATAATGGGGATAAAAAATTTGATTCTGCGGTTTGTAATGTGGCGTAATGGTTACGTCGCTTGGAACTATCGCCGTTTCCTAAACTTAGCTACCGAGAGATTATTTTTACAAAAAGTTGATGGACGTTATCGATTCGTTCATGAATTATTACAAAAACATTTTGCTCAAATGTGATACAGCAATTTGCAAGTTACTGAGGTACAAAGAAACCCGGTTTCTTGAAGAAACCGGGTTTCTGATTCCCGATCAAAAAATTACGGACAAATTTCGTAACTTATAGGATTGCGACAAACTGGATTGGAATTATTTATACAAGCAAAAGAACCTGGTTTAAGATCGCTTGCATGAAAATTTCCAGGTGGATTACCACAAGCTGGGTTAGGATTATTTATGCAAGCAAAAGAACCTGGTACCAAAGCGATGTTTCGAGCGTTTCCAGGTGGATTACCGCATCGTGGATCTGAATTATTTAAACAAACAAAAGTGTCTGGTTTCACGGGGACACAATTATCTGTTTTAGTGGCACATTGATTGGTAATTTCAGCATTATTCTGTTCGCTCGCCAATCCGGGAAAACCGATAAACATTGCAGTAGCGATCGCTCCCACTATACCGAGGATATTTGTAAATATTTTTTTATTTAACTGATAATTCATCCTACTATCTCCTCACTATTATCCCAGAGAAAATCTCTAATGTATTTGTAAACAAATAATCAGAAACTGTACAGGCTTATAAAGTTGGATAAAGTAGGTACTTTTGAACCTTAACTGGTTAGAAAAAGATATATTTAGTTGGTTAGGTTGGAAAAAGTTGGAAAAAGTTAGACTAAAATAGAGTTAATCACTTAATATCTCCGAGCAATGGACGTTGAAGAGGTTTTGGAATTTGCCGACCATTTAGTATTCGCGATGACTGGAAAGCATCTGGACAGTCTGCAAAAGGCTATATTACGAGGAGCTTGGGATAATCAGAAATATCGAGAAATTGCAGAACGTCACCACCGTTCTGAGAAATACGTTAAAGAAGTTGGTTTCAAGTTATGGAGATTACTATCAAATATATTGGGTGAAGAATTAAGTAAAGCAAATTTTAGAGCAGCGTTAGAGCGAAGATGGAGATTTTCTTTTGTCTTACCTTTCGGAAAAGCTTTCGTGCGAACTGCCAAAGTTACCTTAAATAACTATAAAATTCCAGAAATAGCAAATATCCACGAATTAGATGAAGATATTTCTATGGAAAGTGAGGAAAAAAATTCCCTATCTTATTCTCATCAAGATTTGAATGATGCACCTGATGTATTTTCATTCTGGGGACGCACTGAAGAACTAAGTAAATTAGAAAAATGGATTGTAGAGGAACGGTGTCGCTTAGTTGTACTTTTCGGAATGAGTGGTATTGGTAAAACTGCTCTCGCCGTGAAGCTAGCAGAGCGAATTCAGGATAACTTTGAATTTGTGATTTGGCGTAGTTTGTGCTACAAACCAACTTTAGGACAACTTCAGCAAAATTTAACTAAATTTTTGTCAAATCTGGAAGAAAAAGAAATAGATGTAAACGCAGATTTTCCACTATCACAGTTGATGAATTATTTGCGAAAATATAGATGTTTGGTAATACTTGATGACGTGCATTTGCTTTTCAGAAACGGACAACTGGCTGGTTGTTACGAATCTGGATATGAAGATTATAGTTCGCTATTCAAACAATTGGGAGAATTAAACCACGAGAGTTGCTTTTTGTTAACCAGTTGGGAAAAACCGAGAGAAATCGTTACATTAGAGGGGGAAAATAAACCTGTTCGTTCTTTAGAATTAGCTGGCTTAGATATTCTATCTTCAGAAGAACTGCTAAGGGAAAAAGGTCTATGTGAAGATGAATGGCAATGCTTGATTAAGCATTACGCAGGTAATCCATTATGGTTAAAGATAGTTTCTACAATAATTAGTGACTTATTTGATGGTAATGTTTCGGAATTTTTGAAATACGATACACCACTTTTAAGTGAAGAATTGAAAGACCTATTAAGCAAACAAATAGAGCGCTTATCAGACTCAGAAAAAGATTTACTTTCAAGATTGGCAAACGAAGACGAGCCTGTGGTTATATCTAAATTAATAGATAATATCCAATTTTCAACTTCGGATTTACTTAATATTATTCAGTCTTTGAAAAGGAGATCGTTACTTCAAAAGAAAGATGGTAACGCAATGACGTTTACTGTAAACCAAATTTTAAAACAATATCTAAAAACCGAATATTTTCGTGGATTCAATCCAGTAATCCAGCTTAACATTAACTGAAAGGAGTAAAAAAATGTCAGACAATGACTTATCCTTAGACGACCTGTTAACTAAAATTGGCGAAGCCTACAAAGACATGGAGAATAAAATCGGACATTGCAATGTTTTAGTAATTGGTAAAACAGGCGTAGGTAAAAGTACTTTGATTAATGCTGTATTTCGCGATCGCATAGCCGAAACAGGCGTAGGTAGACCCGTCACAGAAGGAATTCGCCAGCACACCAAACAAAATTGTCCGATTACCGTATATGATACTCCCGGACTTGAACTGGATGCCGAACAAGTAAAATCAGTACAACTAGAAGTAGCAGAAGTAATCGAAGATAAAAGATTACTCAGCGCCAAAGAACACATTCACGTTGTGTGGTATTGCATCAACCACGAAGCACATAAATTTGAAAAAATTGAAGAAGATTGGATTAGAGAACTCGACCTCAAAGAAGTGCCAGTCATCCTGATTTTAACTCAGGCAATTTCCGTAGATGAAGAAGATAGCAGCGAATTCATCAAATGGTTAGAAAAAAAGAACTTGCCAGTTAGCTATATCATTCCAGCGTTAGCAGAACCGAAACGAGTTGGTAAATATATTATAGAAATATACGGATTAAATCGTCTAGTAGAAGCCACCTTTGAATTACTACCCGAAGTCGCTAAAAAAGCATTTGTAAAAGAACAAATTGCCAGCATCAATTTAAAAGCAGAAGAAGCATTTAATTACGTAACTGGTTATGTGGCATCTTCTGCAATAATTGGTGCTTCTCCCATTCCCTTTTCCGATGCTTTTTTGCTAGTGCCAGTACAGGCTACCATGCTAGCTCATATCAATGTCATTTTCGGATTACCATTTGATAAAGCATTCATCGGTGCTTTATTATCTGCGATCGGTGGTGCAGGAGGAGTGACGGCAGCCGGGAGATTTATTGTTACAAATTTAATCAAACTAATACCGGGTACGGGAACGGTTGTCGGTGGGGCAATTGCTGCATCGACTGCCGCTACTTTAACCTTGGCACTTGGTTTATCTTATATTGAATTGCTCAAAAGATATCTGAAAGCTCAAATTAATGGAGAAACAATATCTTTAGCTAATTTAACCAAAATGTTCGTCAATTTATATCAAGATTACCTCCAAAGTGGCCGAAAAACCCTTAAAAAAGATGACTCCCGCCCTCCCCGCGAAATTGATATCGAGTAGATTGCCTAATCGCTGTAAAATAATCTAGTTAAATTAACGGTCTGAGGCAAAACCTCTCTAGTTTCGAGATAAATTGCAAGATGTCTAAGACTTATACTGTTGAAATTCAGCATCAAGGTAAAACCTACACGCTGCAAGTTCCAGAAGATCAACAAATTCTCAGCGCCGCCAACGCTGCGGGAATCGAGTTACCGAGTTCCTGTAATGCGGGAGTTTGCACTACCTGCGCGGCGCAAATTACGGAAGGAAAAGTGGATCAAACGGATGGAATGGGGGTTAGTCCAGACCTTCAGGCAAAAGGCTATGTTTTGCTTTGCGTAGCTTATCCGTGTTCCGATTTAAAAATTGTCACTGAAAAAGAAGACGAAGTTTATCACTTACAATTTGGACAATTCCAAAAAACATAAAGCAATGACAACACATTTTATTACCGCAGAAATCGATCTCCAAGAGTCGCCTGTCAAACTGCATCAAGAAATTGAGGCAGAATTGTCAAAACGGGGCGAACCTCTCCGCTGGGCTGTTACTGGTGTCGATGTTGACCAAGAGAAAGCCCTTGTAGAAGCCGTCGTGACGGTAGCTTCTGAAGAATCGAAAATCTAAAATCGAAAATCTAAAAATTGCTTCAGCGTCCTTACACGGTTGTATTGCTCGTTCCTACTGGCATTGGGGCATCGATCGGCGGTTATGCCGGAGATGCGTTGCCAGTGGCAAGGGCGATCGCATCTTGTTGCGATCGCCTCATTACTCATCCCAACGTCCTCAATGGTGCCAGCTTATACTGGCCATTACCAAATGCCTTATATGTCGAAGGCTACGGACTGGACAAATTTGCCGCCGGGTACTGGGGATTGCGCCCAGTTCACCAAAACCGAATCGGTTTAATACTCGATCGCGCGATCGAACCCGACTTGCAACTGCGACACCTGCAAGCCGCCGATGCCGCCAGAGCAACTTTAGGATTAAATCTCACCGACTACGTAATCACCGATGCCCCTTTAGGCGTAGAACTGCGAACAGCCGCATCCGGCGCATCCTGGGGAACAATTCAAAATCCCGATAGCCTACTCAGGGCGGCTGAACTTTCCATCACCAAAGCCAAAGCCGAAGCCTTAGCCGTCGTTGCCCGTTTTCCCGAAAATATAGACAGCCAAATCGAACAAAACTATCGCCAAGGCAAAGGAGTTGACCCCGTTGCAGGTGCCGAAGCCGTCATCAGCCACCTGATCGTGCGCCAATTCCAAATCCCCTGCGCCCACGCCCCCGCCTGTTCTCCACCTCCCCTCGATCCCCACATATCCCCCCGTTCCGCCGCCGAAGAATTAGGCTACACCTTCCTACCCTGCGTCCTCGTCGGTTTAAGCCGCGCCCCCCAGTTCATTACAGCAACGAGTACAGAAGAAAAAATTCCCCCTGCCCCCTGCCCCCTGCCCCCTGCCTCTTCCCCCTCAGACATCTGGGCAAACCAAATAGACGCCGTAATCATCCCCGCCACAGCCTGCGGAGGTAGCGCCGTCCTGAGTTTGAGCCAAAGCCAAGCGCTCATTATTGCCGTCGAGGAAAATAAAACTCAGATGCAAGTTACCCCAGAAAAAGTTGGGATGAAAGTATTACAGGTAAACTCGTATTTAGAGGCACTGGGCGTATTAGTCGCTCATCGAGCAGGTATTAGCCCATCGGCGCTTAGTCCAGCCCTCACACCTATCCGTAGCCTTTGTGAAAACTGGTGACAGATCAATTACCTAACGATCCGGAATTTGAACCTCTTACGCGCCCTCAACTATTAGTCGCGATGGGCGTGACAGCAATCATATTATTAGTGATTGCGAAACTGTGGATGCAATTTGGCGAAGTACCCCTTTTAAGCATTAAGTGGACAAACTTAGCTTTACCGATCGGAATTGCGATCGGTTTAGGAATCACCGCCGCTAGTTCCTTAATTTATCGCCTTTGGCCCAGTTATCGCAAAAGCGCTGATATGTACCTAACATTAGTGCTAAAACCCCTATTATGGCCAGACCTAATTTGGTTGGGTTTACTCCCAGGATTAAGTGAAGAATTATTATTCCGAGGTGTCATGTTACCCGCTTTAGGTTTCAACATATCGGGATTAATAGTTAGTAGCATCTGCTTTGGCGTTCTGCACTTAAGCGGTTTACAACAATGGCCTTATGCAATTTGGGCTACACTCGTGGGATTAGTACTAGGATACAGCGCCCTTTCCACAGGTAATCTATTAGTGCCGATCGTCGCTCACGTAGTTACCAATTTGGTTTCTAGTTTGATTTGGAAGCTCGATAACAGTGGCGGAAATTCTAATTCAATCAAAACATAGAAAAGGAGTCAGAATTCAGGAGTCAGAATTCAGAAGTAATATCAAATTCGTTAACAATTGTATAGTTTGTTTAATTGTAGGGGCGGGTTTAGCAGACAATTTTTGTTTCTAACATACTAATTCGTGACAAAACCCGACCCCATCATTGTTAAAGAAATCAGAACGTTCGATTCTTTCTATATTCTGAATTCTGACTGCTGATTACTGAATTCTCAACTATTTTTTACATTTCATGAATC
>CAZJJR010000043.1:16313-29635 GCA_964546365.1 uncultured bacterium
GTGGAACTTCACTAAACAATCTGCTGTTTGTATTGATTTTTTTAACAGTTATTTCTTTAACTTTCGCTTTTCTAATTATCAAAGATTTTTCCCATCCCCTCGCTGGCAATATCAACGATGACAACGTTTGGGAATACATGGGGTTTTATCTAGCCAAAAACTTAAAATTCTCCCCATTACCCCAAATAAATTTCCACAACAACCAAGTTTTTTATCCTTATGGAACCAGTAGCGTTTTGCAACCTTGGGGAATCGAACAATCTGGCTTTTACGCTATCTTATATTTGCTGTTTGGCATTGGCCCTTGGTTACAAATTTACTACTCACTTAGCCTATTAATGACTGCGCTTGGCACGTTTGCATTACTATTTAGAGATTATGGCTTGATGCGTTCTACTGGTGCTGGGTTAATAGTAACTTTTTTGAATTTTTATACTATTCATAAATATCCCAGCCATCTAAGTTTAGCTATTACACACTGGCTAGTTTTCAGTTTTATAGTTGATTTTTTAATTGTTAAACGAGTTGCATTGAAAAAATATCTATCGCTGCGACTCATTTTATTAAGAGCGTGCTTGATGATTCTTTGCCTCGGCCAAGATTTGGGATACATTACTGGCTTCGCCTTAGTATCTTTCACGGTATCTATATTATTTATATTGGGATTAATTTTCTATAGATACTGTCTCAAAAAAATTAATATCAGAAAATCATTGGATGAATTAATCAAAACTTATCAAAAAGAGTTATTAAATCGGTATGTATCTTGTTTTTTTTTAATTGGGATTTCTCTAATTGCTACTTATTTTTATCTACCTTTAGCTTTTCAAATTGCCAAGGAATCAAAAAGGTTTGATTTCAGCCAAATTTTTTTTGGTGCTTGGTGGCCAAATCCGTTACGATTGCTGATGCCGTTTTTACCTGGAATTAATATAGCTCAAAATGATGGATTACAAGGAGTATTTGGAGATTTAATAGAAACTCCCTTTGATGGGATGGTTGGCTGGTTTTTACTCATCATCGGCAGTGTGGGGTTATGGCAGTCACGCAAGCGAATTACTCCCTATATACCGCTAATTATTATTTTGATACTTTGCCTACTTTACCATCCGGCTTTATTTCCCACGCTTAAAATATTTCCTTGGTTTGCCTTTAATCGCGCTGCTGGAAGGTCAACTATTATTTATCCGATTATATTTTGTTTATTTTCCCTTAACCTGAATTTTAATAGTTTACGTTTTATTTATAGAAATTTGCTTACTGCGCTTTTAGTTGGTTTAGCTTGTACGGAATTTTATACCGCTTATTCGTTAAAATTATCCGCTCAACCTTACACTTTCGATCGCAATTTTTTTGCCTACATGAATTACGTGAAACAGCAACCAGGAGAAGCTGTCTTAGATTGGCCATTTTGTAGTGGTATGGCGGGTATTCTTTGCCCTTATTGGAGTTTAAATGGGGGGATTTACGCTCAAAGGAGGTTTCACGAAAAAAAAGTGATGGGGCAATATTTCGCTCGCGTGCATCCTTCTCAATTAGAACCTTATTTTCAGGCGGGATGGGATAAACTCTTTGCACCTGATAGTCCCGATCCCGTGAAAGCAAAACGACAAACTCGTTGCTTTCGGGCGGATGAGTGGGATTTTTTCACAGATTTTTTTAAGTTTAATGATTTTGCTGGCATTAATCTATATGTGGATTTATTACCAGCAGATTGCGTAACGGAATTTTATAGGCGATTTGGTCATCCTGCGATCGCAACTTTATCACCCGGAGTAGGTCGAGTGGAATTTATCCCTAAATCTGCTGAATTAAGAACTCAAGTCAACCCCGCTTTGGGTGCTAGCCTCAAGTTTAATTATCAGCCAGAGTTAGAACCGATTTTCAATTTTTCGGAATCCGACTTACTAAAATTTAACTCGCCTTTTGGGTTGAATGTTACCGGAATAGGTAATATTGAAACTGACTCAAATGGGATAAATTGGCGTTGGTCTACTGATAATGAAACTTATTTAAAATTTAAGCTTTCTGATTATCAACCTTTAGAAATAACTTTTAACTTTGTGAATGCTGTTGCAGGTCAAGATGTGGTTGTCAAAGCTAATGGCGTACCTTTACAAAAAATGTTTAATTTGAAAGCGGATGAGAATGTAGAAAGTAACTTGAAATTTAAAGGAATTCCGGGATGGAACTATATAATTTTTAGCTATCGAGATTTTGGCTTAAATGAGGATAAACCATTAGCTGTTAAATTTAAAAAATTGAGGATTTCTGGCTCTTTGTAAAGTTTTTGAGGTACTAGCACTCCCCCAAATTGATTTTGATTAGTTGTGGGAGAGTCAGAAACCCGGTTTTTTAGAAAAACCGGGTTTCTTTAACCTCTCAAAACTAGTTTAGCGGACTACTAGCAATGCAATAATAGTTTTTTGCAATCGTATTTGGTAATTGATTTTAATGACGACTCCTATACAAGTTCTGGTTACTGGTGCAACTGGACGTACTGGTTCGCTTGTTTTCCAAAAATTACAACAACTTCCTCAACAGTTTGTTGTGCGGGGATTTGCTCGTTCCAGCGAGAAAGTTCAGCAATTATTCGGTACGAGCGATAATTTTTTCTACGGCGATATCCGCGATCGCAATACGATCGCAAAAGCGCTAGAAGGTTGTTCTGCTTTGGTTATCCTCACCAGTGCCATTCCTCAAATGAAAGGTATGCCACAACCGGGTCAGCGTCCTGAGTTTACCTTTCCCGATGATGAAATGCCAGAAGTGATTGATTATCAAGGTCAGGTTAACCAAATCGATGCGGCGAAAGCTTCTGAAGTCGATCGTATCGTCCTGGTTGGTTCAATGGGTGGTACTAATGAAAACCATCCTCTCAATAGTATCGGTAATGGCAAAATCTTGATTTGGAAACGAAAGGCGGAACAGTATTTAATTGACTCTGGCATTGATTATACGATCGTTCGCGCTGGGGGTTTATTAGACCAACCGGGCGGAAAACGAGAACTTCTGGTTGGTAAAAATGACACGATGCTGGTTAATCCACCAAATGGAATTTCTACTACGATTCCCCGTGCAGATGTGGCAGAAGTAGTGGTGCAAGCTTTGTTGGAACCGAACGCTCGAAACAAGGCATTTGATTTAATTTCTCAACCGGAAGATGCACCCGGTACTGTAGTTACTACAGATTTTGCAGCTTTGTTTGCACAAGCTACACCTGGATTGTAAGTGAGCTTATATCTTGTATCCGATTAAGAAACCCGGTTTCTTTGCTCGTTCCCAGGTTCTACCTGGGAATGCAGTTTTGGAGGCTCTGCCTCTTTATTGCATAGGAGGCTCTGCCTCCAGACCTGCGTTACCAGGCCGGAGCCTGATAACGAGGCGAGCCCGGTTTCTCAGGTCTTAAGAAAGCTGCTTTGGGCCAATCTAAAATCACCAGACCCCCAAAATAAAAAACGCCCAACATTTGTTTGAGGGCGTCGATCATCAGGGTGCATCTACAATTTTTAGTATATATGAATGAGGGGTGAAACCCCCCACCCCTACTGATATTGTTATATTACTTCACATTTTAGTTTAAGTATTTTAATATATCTGCGTAGTGTGACACAAATCATTGATTAGTTTGATTGGTAAGACTTATGGCATAGTGCGATCGCGATCGCTAACACACCCCACAAATATGGGCTGTATAAGAGTTATCACTTGCTTAAGCTTTCCAACGTTCAACCCAAGTAAGCTTTTCTTACTCGATCGTCATGCAGCAAATCGCGAGCTTTTCCAGAGAGGGTAATCGAGCCGGCTTCTAAGACGTATCCTCGATCGCCAACTTCCAAAGCTAGATGGGCGTTTTGTTCGACTAAAAGGATGGTAACGCCCGTTTCCCGCAGATTTTGAATGATGGAAAAAATTTCGCGGACGATCGCAGGTGCTAAACCAAGGCTAGGCTCATCTAATAGTAATAACTTGGGGCGACTCATCAACGCACGGGCGATCGCCAGCATTTGCTGTTCCCCACCGCTGAGAGTTCCGGCTAATTGATGGCGACGTTCTGCCAAACGGGGAAATCTCTCGAATTGGCGATCGATATCCGCCTTAATTTCCACTTTGTCAGAACGGATATACGCGCCCAACTCCAAATTATCCAAAACAGTTTGTCGCGCTAACACTCGCCGTCCTTCCGGACTGTGGGCCATACCCAAGCGCACTACCTCGTGGGCGGGACGACGAGTAATGTTACGGCCATTGTAAATAATCTGGCCGTTCCGAGCATCGATCAGCCGGGAAACCGCACGCAGGGTAGTACTTTTTCCCGCACCGTTAGCACCGATCAGGGTAACGACTTCTCCCTGATTGACGACTAGATCGATCTCTTTAAGAGCTTGAATACCACCATAATTAACCGAAAGCCGATTAACTTCGAGCAGGGGTACTAATTCATCCTTCATCCTTTATCCTTCGTCCTTTATTAAGCTTCATCGCCCAAATACGCTTCGATCACAGCCGGATCGTTTCTCACCACCGATGGTTCGCCCAAAGCAATTAATTTGCCAAAATTTAAAACGGCGATCCGATCGCACAACCCCATCACCAAAGGTACGTGATGTTCGATTAAGATGACAGTCAAATTGAACAGCTGGCGAATTTGACCGATCGATTCGCTTAACTGGTGTTTTTCACTGGGATTCATCCCCGCCGCAGGTTCGTCCAATAATAAGATTTTCGGTTCTAGCGCCAGCGCGCGGGCAATTTCCAAACGGCGCTGATCTCCGTAAGGCAAATTTTTCGCTTTTTCCCCAGCGCGATCGCTCAATCCCACCAGATCGAGTAACTCTAGCGCCTTCTGCTTCGTTTCCTCCTCTTGTTTTCTGGCAGAAGGCAAACCTAACATACCCGTCAAAAGAGCAGATACCGCGTTACCCTTTCTACTATGGACGTGACGCCCGATCGTCACGTTTTCCAATGCTGAAAGCTCTCCAAACAAGCGAATATTCTGAAAAGTGCGAGAAATTCCTCTCTTCGCCACTTCCGGGGGTCGCAATTGGGAAATTTCCTCACCTTGATAAATTAACTGACCCTGAGAAGGCGGTAGCAAACAAGTGATCAAATTAAACAAAGTGGTTTTACCAGCCCCATTCGGGCCAATTAAGCCAAATATCTCATTTTTTTCTACTTTAAAGGAAACTTCATTCACAGCCACCAAACCCCCAAAGCTGCGAGTTAGCGCCTTGGCTTCTAAAATCGGCGTACCGTGAGATGTTGGTATATTCTCAGTCAAATCGGGATGTGTCATGGGTAGGGGAAAGGGAGCAGGGGAGCAGGGGAGCAGGGGAGATAAATACAATTAATTTTCATCCTTCAGACTTCAGACTTCAAACTTCATCCTTCATCCTTCAGACTTCATCCTTCCCCATACTCTTGATAAATTTCGCGAGAATTGGCTTAGAGACTCCATCTGTTAATTTTCCCATATGGTCTACTGCCTCAACTTGGATTGCCAAAAACCTAATAGCAACCCGCAGGGAACCAAGTACTGCCTTCATTGTGGCTCTAAACTACTGTTAGGCGATCGCTATCGCGCAATCGAACTGATCGGTGAAGGTGGCTTTGGCAGAACCTTTTTGGCTGTGGATGAATACAAACCCTCCAAGTCCCGGTGCGTCATCAAACAATTTTTCTATCAAGGTGCTGGTGCGGAAAGGGCAGCCAAATTATTCGCACAAGAAGCGATCCGGCTGGACGATTTGGGCAAACATCCGCAAATTCCCGAACTTTTCGCCCATTTTGAAGAAGAGAACCGCCAATATTTGGTACAAGAGTTTATCGATGGCCAAAATTTAGCCCAAGCACTAGCAACCGAAGGAGCTTTTAGCGAAAATCAAATTCGGGACTTGCTGAATAGTTTATTGCCCGTATTGGAGTTCGTCCACTCTCATCACATAATTCACCGAGATATCAAGCCGGAAAACATTATTCGCAGATTTCCCGTCAACTCCCAGGTAACATCTCCTTATTTAGTAACGCCAAAAAAAGATGAACTAGTATTAGTTGATTTTGGGGCAGCTAAATTTGTCAGCACCACCGCTTATGCCAAAACGGGAACGAAAATCGGCACGGCTGAATATGCTGCGCCAGAACAAACAATGGGGAAAGCAGAATTTACCAGTGACTTCTATAGTTTAGGAGTTACCTGCATTCATTTACTGACGCAAATGCACCCATTCGATTTATTTAGTATCAGCGAAGATGCTTGGGTGTGGCGAGATTACTTGAAAAGTCCCTTGTTGGATGAAAATTTAGGTAAAGTGCTGGATAAAATGCTGGAAAGAGCCACTAGCCGCCGCTATAGTTCAGCACGGGAAATTTTGGCAGCATTGAATCCGCAGTCAACGGTAACGGTGAACAATGGTACGGATATTCCCTTGGGAAATCTCTATGGAATTAGCAGTAGTCAATCTGCGATCGCGCCTTACCAACCCCCAGTTACCAATCTTCCCACGTTTTACCAAAAGTCAGTTACGAATGTTCCTTCTGCCCTACAGAGTCAGAATTGGCGATGCGATCGTACTTTTTGGGGACATTCTAACTGGATTTTGTCAATTGCGTTTAACCCCGATGGAAAAACGATCGCCAGTGGCAGTCGAGATAAAACTATCAAAATTTGGGATTTAAAAACAGGTAAAGAAATTCGCACTCTTTGGGGACATCATAACTGGGTTTGGTCGGTTAATTATAGTCCCGACGGAAAAGTATTAGTTAGCGGTAGTGGAGATAAAACTATCAAAATTTGGCAAATACCCAGCGGTAAAATTATCCGCAATCTCACCGATCATACGGGGCCAATTTATGCTACTGCCGTTAGTTCTGATGGATTAACAATTGCCAGCGGTAGCGGAGATAAAAGTATCAAAATTTGGCAAATCGGTCAAAGCGAACCAATTCATACTTTAACTCGCCATTTATTCTGGATTCGTTGCGTTGCTATCAGCCCGGATGGGCAGTTTCTCGCTAGCGGAGGCTTAGATAATAACATCCATTTATGGCACATCGAAACAGGCAAATGGATTCGCACTTTTACAGGGCATTCTAATTGGATACGCTGCATCGCTTTCAGTCCAAACGGCAAAACTCTTGCCAGCGGCAGTTACGATAAAACCATCAAACTTTGGGATCTCAATAGCGGGAAAGAAATTTATAGTTTTAACGGGCATTCTGATTTGATTAATTGTCTTACCATTAGTCCGAACGGACAAATTTTAGCTAGTGGCAGCCGCGATAAAACAATCAAGTTTTGGCATTTATTGACTGGTAAAGAGATCGTTACCGTAACTGAAAATTCCGGATCTGTGACTTGTATGGCGTTTAGTCCAGATGGGCAAACTTTAGTGACTGGCAATTTGGATAAGAGTATCAAGATTTGGCGGTGTACTTAAGTCCGCAGTTTCCGGATCGGGCGATCGCATTTCCGAATGTATCTTGGAAGATAGCCATCTGCCTACTCTCATTTTGGAAACTAATATTCATCAATAGACTTCTTTTATAAGCAGATAACGCATCAAAGTCATCTGCGTTTATCTGTAGTTTATTTGCGGTTCCTATTCTATGTTTGTTACTCAGCAAAAAAATAAATAAGCAGAAATATAAATAGCACGATCGCCTAATTATTTTTACTGATAAACTTTAAAAAACATGAATAATATGATAGATAGTACATCAGATCGCGATCGTCTTTTTTATTCACTTCTTATACTCCCGCCTCAAATATGAATCAAAATTTTGCACTTTAGGAGGTATAGAATGAATTACCGATTGACTGCATCTGTAGCATTATTAATAGCGTTAGGCACTTCCAGTTGCGCCAATACGAGTTTGCTATCTGCCAAAGATACTGTTAGTAAACCCAATCCTACACCTACAGTATCTTTTCAAAATAACGCTTCTACTAAAAAATTAATTGTTGCTAACGTAGGAGTGAAACCTCAAGGAACCAGTTGTCCGAATAATGCCCATATTAAGGGTATAAATAGCAAAACTGGCAAATTTTATTACGAGAAACAAAAAGCAGATTATAAGAACGTCAAGCCAACTATTTGTTTTGCAGATGTGGCGACAGCCGAAAAAGCTGGCTACAAACGTTCTACAGCTAACTAAAGTTTTGGGGTGTCAAAGTTTGTCTCCTACTCCTAGAAAGTTAGATTTCGGCGGGCATCGCACTCTTTCAAGCAAGCAGCTTTTCCTCACTAACCGATTAAGAAGCATTCCATTAGGGGTGCTTCTTTTTCTTAAATAAATCCGGGGTTACTAAGCCTTGAGGGAAAAAAATCGTTCCCAAAACTATTAGCACTCCAAAAATAATTAAACGACCATCTCGCAAAAAATTAGCCAGCCAATCAGGTAAACCTCCTGCATCTGCAATTCCTCGCAATATTTCTGGCAATGCCGTAAATACCATCCCACCCAAAACTGGCCCAACAAAAGTTCTCGTACCGCCAATTAATACAGAAGTTAAGTAAATAATACTCGCATCAAAAGTACCTTGACGGGCATTCCAAGTATTCAAAAAATGGGCGCTGACGGCACCAACAACCCCAGCTAAAATCGCCCCTAACGTAAAAGCTAAAACTTTGTAATAAGTGGGACTGATGCCCATTGCACCAGCCGCTAATTCATCTTCCCGAATCGCTGTAAATGCCCGACCAACTCGAATGCGTTCCAGGCGATAGAGGAAAATCATACTTAATGCTAATAAAGGCAAAACAATCCACAAGTATTCGATCGGATTTTGGAAAGGTTGTGGTATGCCAAAAATTCCTACTGCCCCGCCAGTTATTTCCAAATTTAATGATAGAATGCGGAGGATTTCTACAAAAGCAATAGTTGCGATCGCTAAATAAATACCCCTTAACCGCAGCGCCGGAATTCCTACCAAAATTCCCAATACACCAGAAACAATCCCCGCTATAACCATCTCCAGTAAAACTAACTGAATTGGGTACAATCCTTCATTAACCGTAAATATCTTGGTAGATAAAATTGCCGCAATATATCCACCCAAAGCATAAAAACCCGGACTTGCCAAAGATAATTGTCCGGTCATCAACGGTAAATACAAAGATAATCCTAGTAGCGCCCCGACGATCATCGAGACAATCAGAAAACCGTAAGTAGTTAAAAATCCATCCATAATAATTTAAATTGGCTAAATTTATGCAACTAATATTCACTATTTTCCGTTACAATTAATTATTCAATCCTTCTTTCTACTTCATACTTCATACTTCATACTTCATCCTTAATCCTGTTCATCCTTTAATGCCGATCTAAACTTTTTGAATAAACCTACGACCTAACAAACCTTGGGGTCTAGCGATTAGCATAATAAACAATATTCCAAAAGCAAACGCATCTTTATAAGCAGAAAATTCTCCTGGAACAAACGCTTCAATTAACCCAATTACTAACCCACCCAACACCGCACCGGGAATACTTCCTAAACCACCTAATACGATGACGGCTAAACCTTTCAACCCAAAAGCAATTCCAAAATATGGCCCTGCAATACTCACGCTAGAACCCACCAAAGTTCCTGCCAATCCAGCCAAAAAACTGCTGATAAAAAATGTCAAAACAATAAAACCATCGGTGTTAATACCTAACAAATTGGCGGTCATCGGATCTTCAGCAACTGCTTTCATTGCTTTACCAAATTTGGTGTAATTAATAAAATAGGTGAGAATTGCCAAAATCACCACAGAAACGCCAAAAATTACCACTTGTACGCTGCGAATGTTAATTGGGTTTTCGGCTGTACCAAAATTAATTGCCGCAGGTAAATTCCCATATGTATCGCCGGGAAAAGTGTAGTTTTCCGCACCTACTAAATATTGGATTAAATTAACAATTACTAATCCTATACCCAGGCTAGAAACAACGGTCAGCAAAGGATCGGAACGCTTACGTCGCAAAGGACGAAAGGCGATTCTTTCTACCGCAACACCTACTAATCCAGCCAGACTGCTTCCTAAAATCAAAGCAATCGGAAAAGGCAATTTGAAGGGGAATGACGCATTAGCAAGCAATCCATTAAAACCGAAAGCTTCTCCCATTAAGGCATAGGTAAAGTAAGCACCGAGGGTAAATAATGCTCCATGAGCAAAGTTAATGATGCCTAAAATAGAAAATATCAGAGTATATCCTAATGCAAAAATGGCATAAACGCTGCCAATGGATATACCATTCAAAAATTGTTGTACAAAGAGAGTTAGATTCATATATTAGGTAGTGGGTAATGGGTAGTTGGAAACATATTAGTTGCTACTAATGACCGATAACCAATGACTATTTAATAAATGAATACGTACCATTTTTTCCATCTTGATTCATTTTAATTTCCGAAACATAGAATTCTTTTTGGATAACATCACCTTCAGGAGTAAAAGCAATCTCTCCTACCGGTGTTTGATATTTGCCAGTTAGTAATTGCTTGTTCAGTTCAGTTCGCAATTCTGCCAGGGTCAATTTAGAAATATCAGTTTTTCGATTGACAGCTTTCAGCGCCTCTACAAACACCTGTACCGCTGTAAAAGTTTGGGCGCTAAATTGCGGTGGTTCTTTTTGATATCTTTGACGATAAGCAGCACGAAATGCTTGATTAATTTGGTTTGGTTGTTGTGGACTGTAATACTGAGAAACGATGATGCCGTTGCAGAATGATTTACAAACTGGAAATACATTAGAAGTGCTAAAGCCATTTCCGCCGATAATCGGGCCTTTATAACCCAATTCACGCAACTGCTTGACTAAATTTCCTCCATCTACAGGCAACCCAGAAACTATCGCTAAATCTGGTTTAAGATTAATCGCAGCGGTAGTTTGAGATTGAAAGTCCGTATCTTGAATTTGAAATTTTTGCACGGTAACGATATTCAATCCTAAGTCTTTAACTGTTTTCTGAAAAACTTGGGTTTCCGATACCATCGCTTCTTGGTCTTGAGCATAAAATACCGCCACTTTTTCGATCTGAGGATGCAGTTTAATGGCTGCATAAACAGACTTAGGTGCTACTTTTTCTGGCCCAGTAGAAACGCGAGAAATATATTCACCAATTTCAGGAATTCCTTTGGCAATAGTCGATGGCGTAATTACTGGTACTTTGGCTCTTTCGGCAATGGGAAGACAGCCAAAACCCTGTTGAGAGGTAGTTGGGCCAGCAATTCCAACCACTTTATTTTTAGTAATTAAAGTTTGAAAGGCATTGATTGCTCCTGCTTCATCTCCCCCGGCATCTTGAAAAACTAATTTAATTGGTTTACCGTCGATACCACCTTGTTGATTAAAGTATTCTTCGGCAATTTTTGCGCCAGCAACTTGTTCTTGACCGATTAAGGAAATATTGCTGGTTTGGGCGACGGCAATTCCCAGCAAGATAGAGTTGGCTGAGGAATTGTTGCTAGATCGGCTTTGGCTACAAGCTGTCAAAATTAAAGATAAAAATAATGCAAATTTAGATAGATAAACCTTATTTTTCATGAGTTTTGGAAAAGCTCTCTTCTGACAGGGGAGAGTGTTTAAATTATCCCTCTTACCTTGCAAGAAATACGGTTTGTGGGACAGGTCTATCGTGGTTTTTTGCATTGTTAATTATTTCAAGAATTCAAATTTACCGTTACTGCCGTTTTTATCTACCTTTAGTTGTGCTACGTAAAAGTCTTTCTGTACTACCTCGCCTACGGGGGTAAAGGAAATTTCACCTAAAGGTGTATCGTATTTTCCGATTAATAATTGTTTATTCAATTCCGTTCTTAACTGGGCTAAAGACATTTTGTTAATGTCACTCTTTTTATCTAATTCTTTCAATGCTTCTGCATATACTTGGACGGCGGCAAAAGCTTGGGCGCTAAACTGAGGAGGTTCTTTTTTGTATAAATTGAGATAGGTAGCACGGAAGGTTTTGTTAATTTCATTAGGGTGATCGGGACTGTAAGCTTGTGCTACTAAAACGCCGTCGCAAAGTGCTTTGCAAACTGCAAAAATATTCGATGTATTGAAACCGTTGCCGCCAATAATCACTCCTTTGTAACCTAATTCTCGGAGTTGTCTTACTAAGTTGCCTCCATCGGCTGCCAAACCGGAAATGATTATCAAATCTGGTTTTAAATTCAGGGCGTTGGTTGCTTGTGATTGAAAGTCTGTATCGGTAGTTTGGAATTTTTGAACTGTGACTAATTCAAGTCCTCGATCCTTAACTGTTTGTTGGAAAGTTTCGGTTTCTGATTTGCTAAAAGCATCGTTTTGGGCGTAAAAAACTGCTACTTTTTTGATTTTTGGATTTATTTTGAGGGCGGCTTCGATCGAATTAGGGGCTACGATCGCAACTGGTGCAGAAACGCGGGCCACATAATCTCCTATTTCGGGAATTCCTTTGGCAGTGTTGGATGCGCCGATTACTGGCACTTTGGCACGTTCTGCGATCGGATTAGCGCTAAAGGCTTGTTGGGAGAGAGTGGGGCCAACAATACCGACTACTTTGGCTTGGGTAATTAATACTTGAAAAGCGTTAATCGTGCCGGCTTCATCTCCGCCAGTATCTTGCACGATTAATTTAATTGGAGTGCCATCAACTCCGCCTTTGTCGTTAAAATATTTTTCTGCAATTTTCGCACCAGCAATTCCTTCTTGACCGAGTAAAGCAACGTTGCTAGTTTGTGCTAGGGCAACTCCAATTGGAATGCCGCCAGATAAGTTTGCAGTTGAGGAAGAATTATTAGTTTGAGTACAGGCGCTCAGCAGAAAAGCGAAGGCAGTAAATAAGGCAGAAGTACGGGCAGTAGGTTTTTTCATAGGGGTGAGGAAATATATTTTTCTAGCGAGATTTTTAATATAACTCAATCAGAGTATAGTAATTTTTTCTCGCGTCATTGATTCACATTCAGTAATCAACAGTAAACTATATCACTATGTATTTCACAAATTTAGCGAAAGACCAAATACCCCCAGAAAATCAAAAATGATGTTCGATTTAAGTCGTTACCAATGGACTGTACTGTTTGCAGCGTGGTTAGGTTGGGGGTTTGATATCTTCGATACCCTTTTATTTAATTTTGTTGCTCCCAACTGCGTGCCAACTTTGTTAGGTTTGAGTATTGGTTCGCCGGAAGCGGAAAGTGCTACCGTTTATTGGACGGGAGTGATGGTTTCCGTGTTGTTGTTAGGTTGGGCGGCTGGTGGGATATTATTCGGAAAGTTAGCCGATCGCATCGGGCGCACTAAAACCCTGCTGATCTCGATCGTCCTTTATTCCTTGGGAACGGCTGCCTGTG
>CAZJJR010000043.1:29645-29889 GCA_964546365.1 uncultured bacterium
CCTAATATCTGGGTTTTAATGGGATGTCGATTTGTTGCCAGCTTGGGAGTTGGCGGCGAATGGGCGGCTGGTGCTGCATTGGTGGCAGAAGTAATGCCGGAAAAATGGCGCATCGAAGGGGGGGCTTTGTTATGTACTTCTGCACCGCTGGGCGCGTTTTTGGCAACTTCCGTTACTTTTATCATTTCTGGGTTGTTACTCCCAAACAGTCCGGAAATTTCTTGGCGTTACGTATTTCTTTGCG
>CAZJJR010000044.1:0-1596 GCA_964546365.1 uncultured bacterium
GTGAAGAGAAACGCTTTTTTCTTTGTGATTTGGAATTTCCAGAAGTGTTTATCGATTTGGAAAGTGCTAGTTGGAATGAGAAGGCTGGTTTTGATGTAGTGGTGGGAAATCCTCCGTATGTTAGACAGGAAGGATTAGGAGAAATCAAGCCATTTTTCCAGGGACAGTACCAGTCTTATCATGGTGTTGCGGATCTTTACACCTATTTCTATGAAAGAGGCGTGAAGATTCTTAGAACGAGTGGAGCATTATCTTATATTGTTACTAATAAATGGCTACGGGCGGGTTATGGAGAAGCACTAAGAAAATTTTTTACAGACAACTGTGTGTTTGAACAAATTGTTGATTTTGGACACGCCCACATTTTTGCAGATGCCGATGTTTTTCCCTGCATTGTTGTTGTTCGTAAAGTTTACCGTTCTAATGCAACTAATTCATCCCAATCTCCCGTTCTCATTTGTCCTGTTCCCCGCGAAAAATTGCAAGACATCGATCTTACAGAATATGTTCATCAATCAGGCTACCCCGTTCCTTGGTCGCGATTTACTGCTGATGCTTGGAGTTTGGAACCTCCAGCAATAGAAAACTTAATAACGAAAATCCGATCTGTAGGTATTCCTTTAATAGAATTTACAAAAGGTGTAAAACCTTTCTGGGGAGTCCTTACAGGACTAAATGAAGTATTTTTAATAGATGAGGAAAAAAGGCAAGAACTCATTAAAGCCGATCCTAAATCAGCCGAAATTATCAAGCCCTATTTACGAGGTCAGGATGTTAAGCGATGGAACCCTACTTGGAACAACCTCTGGCTTGTTTTCACAAGAAGAGGAATCGACATAGATAGTTATCCTGCAATTAAAGCATATCTGGAGCAATATAGAGAACAACTTGAACCCCGCCCTAAAAACATCAGCAAAACCAGTTGGCAAGGTCGCAAGCCAGGGGCGTTTAAGTGGTATGAAATCCAAGATGCAATAGACTACTGGAAGCTATTTGAAGATCCAAAGATAATTTATCAGGAGATCCAGTTTCATTCGGCATTTAGCTACGATGAAACTGGACTATACACGAATAACAAAGCATTCATTTTACCAACTTCTAATCTTTATCTATTGGGGGTACTTAATTCTCCTCTTATGTGGTGGTATAGCTGGAGATATCTGCCACACATGAAGGATGAGGCATTGAGTCCATCTGGTTATTTAATGCAATCTTTGCCGATCGCCTCACCATCAGATAAAATCCGATCGCAAGTTGAACCGAAAGTATCTCGCCTAATCGAACTAACAAAAATCAACCAAGAAAATCAACGCGATGTGCTGGACTGGTTACGCTCGGTATTCCATATTGAAAAACCAGGACAAAAGTTAGAGGACTTTTCTAAACTGAGCCAGCAAGAATTCATTGATGAAATCAGCAAACGACTGCCAAAAGCCAAAAAAGGAAGCAAGTTATTAGGCGTTTCCGAACAGAAACAAATCAAAGAAGTTTATAATGAATTTGCTGTACCGATGCAAAATAGAAACCGAGAAATTTTGCAACTAGAGCATCAATTATCTGATTTGGTTAATCAGGCATACGAACTCACTCCAGAAG
>CAZJJR010000044.1:1611-22954 GCA_964546365.1 uncultured bacterium
GGAAAACTGCACCACCCAGGATGCCAATTCAGAGAGCGCAATAAACTGATAGATGAGATCGAACGTGAGGAAAATATGATTCGGATTATTTCAGCACGTAAAGCAACTCGTCAGGAGCGAGAAATTTATGAAAATTGAGAAATTAAAAAAGCGGTTAGAACGAAATCGTGCTATGACTAGCGTAACGATTCGCATTCCTGAAGATGTGGTGGAAGACCTCAAACAGCTTGCACCATTGTTGGGATTTTCTGGTTATGAGGCATTGATTCGCGCTTATATTGGTCAGGGATTACGTACCGATTTAGAGCGATTTGAGAATGAAACAGTGACAGCATTAATTGCAAGTTTGAAGCGTCGCGGTGTAAGTGATGAAATAATTAACGAAGCGTTGAGTGAAGTTGTTAACAGCTAATTGTTGGTTTCAGTAACTTTTACAAACGGCAAGAGGAGAAGAACCACAATGAAGATTCAATATTTTTTTGATACTGACACATTAGCGATCGAGCTAACTAGCAAACCCGTAGTTTATACTGACGCCATTACTGACGATCTAATCTTAGATTATGACGACGAAGGTAAAGTTGTCACCATTACAATAGATAACTGTTCAAAAAACGTAGATACTGTCAATTTTCAAGCTCTCGATTTACCTCTGGTAAATGTATGAAAATTGAAACATTAGCGATCGAGCTAACTAGCAAACCCGTCGTTTCTACCGATTCAATTACTGACGAGCTAATTTTAGATTATGACAACGAATGCAAAATTGCCGCTATCACAATAGATAACTATTCTAAAAACAACTCTATCTCAATTCCGGTGGCAAAAAATCATAAAGAATCTCATCTGGTTCATCTTCTATCAAATCATCATCATCATCTAACTGAACTGGCGCAATTTTCGGCGGTGACACTACGGAAACCGGATCGGGAATACTAATCATAGTAGCTGCCGCCTGCAATCTTTGCTGTAAATTTTTCACAGTTGTACTTAATTGGTTTAGTTCTTTTTGTTGAGTGTTTACCTCGGCTTGCAATGCTACTAAACGGTTTTCATTATTCAGGATATCTTCACCTAAATACTGCGCGATCGCTTCCTGAACAATCTCCTCATTTCGTTTATTTCTAGTCGCTGCTATCTGTTCGATTTTCTCTTTCCAAGCTAGGGGAATTTGACAAGTAAAAGTTGCTTTTTCAGTCACGATCGATCCTCTCACTAATAAGTTTTATATTTTCACAAATTCTTAGGGCTTAAAGACTTGAGATGCTTATCCATTTCAGTTAAATACTTTTTCAAACTCGGATAAGCACTACTGGGTAAAAGCGGATATTTAGGACGATTTACCACGGTTGCGATCGGCAAAACTCGGAAATTTAACTTCCCATTCAAAGGATACTTATGTACCCAAGTGGGAATTGCTTCTACTTTGGTAATTTCGACTGTTCTTTCTGGGAAACGCTTTTGAAGATTTACCGAAAAAATTACTCCCAAATTGCGATATTTTCCTGATTGATTGGCGATAAAATTTCCCATTGAATAAATGACTGTTCTGGTTCTAACTTTTCCATCTATACCTTTTACTTTAAACACTTGATAAGGTTGAACAACGTGAGGATGACTACCCAGAATGATATCCGCCCCCGATTTTACTAACCTTTCTACCATTTGTCTTTGTTTTGCATTAGGTAGACGCTGATACTCGTCGCCAAAATGAAGACAAATCGTAACAATCTCTGCTCCCTGCTTCCTAGCTCTGGCAATATCTTTAATTATTTTACCTTCATCAATCAAAGAAACTAAATAATTCTTTCCTTTGGGAATTGGAATACCATTCGTGCCATAAGTATAAGCCATAATCGCCATTGCAATATCATTTTTTTTGACAATCAAAATTTTTGATGCTTCTTGGGCCGATCTAGCTGTTCCGACAGCAGGAATTCCCCACTTTTGAACATTGTTAATTGTATTAATTACGCCTTTTTCCCCTTTATCTAAAGCATGATTGTTGGCAGTTGTCAAGACATCAAAACCAGCTTTTTTAGCTGCATCGGCAACTTCTGCTGGAGCATTAAAAAGAGGATATCCTTCATAACCTGCGGCTGCACCTGCTAAAGTCGTTTCTAGATTTGCGATCGCCCAATCAGCAGAAGAGATAATTGGCTTAACTTCTTTGAAAAATCCATCAAAATTATAAGTTTTCTTTTGAGGGTTATAACCAGAGCGAGTAAGAGATAAGTGCATCAAAATATCTCCCACCGCTACTAATTTTGCTTGTTTTGTATAAGATTTTGGTTGAACGGGTGTTGCTGGCTGAACTTGTCCGGTAGTTTCTGCGTTGACATTACTAACTTGTTCTTTTTGCCAACTGCAACCGGAAATTAATAACAGAAAAATTACGAGTAGTGATAAAGGTGATTTCATTTTGTTTAATATTTTGACAATTGTCAAAATGTTACCTTATACCGCTACTCTAAGTCTAGATATGGCGATTTTCATTTACATGAATAAACAAACCAGATTTTTGGAGCCTACTAGCAATTGCACTTTGCAACACCATCATTTTTGAAGAAAAATCAGGTTATAAGTGCAAATATCGACGATTTAGGCTACAATAATTTTGTTATTTGCTTCTCTTAGCTATCCAATGCCTATTTCTCCAGAAAGCCAAGCTCTTATCGATCGACTGAATCGGGAATTAAACGCAGCTGAAGAAGAAGCAATAAACGGGTTAGACTTAGTTAGATTACCGCTTTCACGTTTTCCAGATAATATCATATTGGTTCAATTCTTTGCTTATCTGAATAACGTCTTGTTTTTTGTAGAAAATTATCGCCAACAAATTGGTAGTGCTGTAGAACAACTTTCTGTAGCTAATGTAACGGTAGAGGAAAATCAGGAAGTCTTGGAAGAGTTGGCATCCATGTTGGGAGTGGTGTTAGAAACTAAAATAAGAGTGGAAAGAATAATTACTAGACTAAGGGAATTGCCATGAAAGAATTACCAGATGAAAAGATATTGCTAGAACTGCTTGAACTGGCGAAAGCGGCTGAAGAGAAGGCGAAAGAATTACATCAGATGGGAGAAGCCTTTGCTCAAAAGTGGGAAAGTCAGCTAAAAGATAAACAAGCAATGAAACAAAAAGTAGGTGGTAAGGAGTAGAAGTAAACAGTTGCGATCGCATTTTTCATCAACTGGATTAGGACTTACGCCAGTATCGCGATTAAATTAACTTGTAGGATGCTTCAAATCTCTAGCCCAGAAACCCGGTTTCTTGAAGAAACCGGGTTTCTTTGTATCTTCTAAGCAGGTTGCAATTCCAAACTAGGATAGTCGATGTATCCCTTGACTCCTCCGCCATAAAATGTTGAGCGATCGTATGGATTCAACGGAGCATTGCGAGCGAATCTTTCTGGCAAATCGGGATTAGAAATAAACAATCTGCCATAAGCAATCAAATCCGCATCTCCAGCAGCAATAGTGGCATTACCTAATTCGCGATCGTATCCACCAGCCGAAATAATCGTGCCTCGATAAATCGAACGAAAATATCGCGATGTCAAGCCTTCTTCTTCGCCATCATCCTTCACATTGCTCTTTTTCCAACGATTGAGAGAATCTTCATTTATTCTCGGCTCAACTAGATGTAAATAAGCCAAATCGAAGCGATTTAAAGCATCAACTACATAGGTAAACAAAGCTTTCGGATCGGAATCTGACATACTATTAAAAGTACCGCTGGGAGACAGGCGCACGCCTACGCGATCGCTACCCCAAACTTCGGTCACCGCTTGGGTAACTTCCATCAACAACCGAGCGCGATTTTCGATCGATCCGCCATATTCATCAGTCCGATGATTAGAACCATCGTGAAGAAATTGATCTAATAAATAACCGTTAGCGCCATGAATTTCTACGCCGTCAAAACCAGCAGCCAAAGCATTTTCAGCACCTCGACGATATTGTTCGACAATGCCGGGAATTTCAGAAATGTCTAAAGCACGAGGGGTGACAAATGGCTTTTCTCCAGTGTAAGTCATCACCATACCAGCAGGTGCGATCGCAGATGGTGCGACAGGCAATTCTCCATTCAATTGGAAATCAGGATGAGAACTTCTTCCCACGTGCCAAAGTTGTAAGAAAATTCGTCCTCCTAGTTCGTGAACCGCATCAGTTACCAATCGCCATCCCTCAATTTGTGCTTGAGAATAAATTCCTGGCGTATTTGGATAACCAAGTCCTTGCGGTGAAATTTGCGACCCTTCCGAAACAATTAATCCAGCCGAAGCTCGTTGGCGATAATATATAGCATTGATTGCTCCTGGAGTATCTCCTTCTCCCGCCCGATTGCGCGTTAAAGGTGCCATTACAATTCGATTTGGTAAAGTATAACGACCAAGTTTAACGGGCGAAAATAAACCGAGATCGACAGTCATTGTTTGTACCTCTAGTTAAGGAAATATTGGGAGTAAACATTCAGATTGCTGAAGAGAAATTAGTCATCAAACAACAACGCTTTTTTTTACTAAAGCGCTCAATTTGGCAGTTAATTCCGGTTGGGAAACCACGCCAACTACTTTGTCAACGATTTGACCATTTTGGAAAAATAACATAGTTGGTATTGCTTGAATTCCATACTGGCTAGCAATTTGAGGATGATCGTCAATGTTGAGCTTACCTACCTTGGCGGTTTGTGCAAATTCGATCGCTAACCCTTCGATTAACGGATTTGCCACCCGACAAGGGCCACACCAAGGAGCCCAGAAATCAACCATAACTGGCACAGCACTAGCTAATACTTCGGCTGAAAAATTCTCTGTGGTGAGCGTTACGTAGGGTGATTCATTAGACATGATTTGCAATCTCCTTTCTGCCAGATGGCAACATGAGTCAGTGGGGCGGGTTCCGCTTTAATACTTAAACAACCTTTTAACCATTATGTTAGAAATATTTTTAGGAATAGTCAAGTAGTTGTTTAACTATTTCACAAGCCTCTGACTAAAGTAAGATAGAGATAGAACAATAGCTAGTTATGGTTGACACCAACGACAGAACATCGCCAAATTCCCTGTTTGTAACTGCTCTAGACAATACAGAGCAGCGGGCGAAAATTTTTGCAGCACTTTCTGACCCCACCAGACTGCGAATCGTCGAAATGCTCGCCCTCGCTGAAACCATGAGTAGTTCGGAGATTGCCAATCAAACAGGTATCAGCCTAGCTTTGTTTTGCCACCACTCGAAAATCTTGGCAGAAGTGGGAGTTATCCAGACTCGCAAAGACGGACAAACCAAATACCACTGTTTAAATCGGGGAGTATTAGTTAACTGTTTTACCAGTATTAATGGGTTGGATAAAGGATGAAGTGTGAAGGATTCACCTCATTACCAAGCTGGAGCCTTGTAACGCAGGGCAAGAGGTTCTGCCTCCTGTGCGATCGAGAGGCAGAGCCTCCAAAACAGCATTCCCAGGTGGAACCTGGGAACGAGCCAACGAGCCAACGAGCCAAGTGCGAAGGATAAAAATTAATCGATCATTTTCCCCATCTCCCTATACCTCATTAGCTTGCACATACAAATAAAACGCTGCCGCAGCTTATGTATACTTAATTCTCTACTGAAATTACTTAGAGGAGAAAATAAAAGTGCCAAAATGGAAACTCGTTACAGAATTTAGCTTTGATAGCGCCCACTACATCAAAGATTACAATGGCCCTTGCGGTCGGATGCACGGACACAGCTATAAAGTGAAAATTGAAGCAACATCATCTAAGCTTCATAGCTCGGAATATTGCCCCCATTCAGTCATGGTTGCTGATTTCAAAACTTTACGCTGGGCGAAACAAGACGTGACCAAAGGAGGACTCGATCACTGCATTCTCAACGAAGTTTTACCACCAGAATACGAAACAACTGCCGAAATGATTGCTAAATATATTTACGATGAAACCAAAAAGAAATTACCACCCGATGTACAACTAAAAGTTGCGGTGTCCGAAACTTCTAATTCTTGGGTAGAGTATGAAGATGATTGAACTAATGTCAAGACTTTTACTTAGTAGGCATTTGATGGTAAAATCACGGCAATTCATTCTTGAATTCAATCTAAAATCTAAAATTTAAAATCGAATGACTGCAAAACTCAAACCAGACTGGGCTGGTGATGATATACTTTCCCGTTTCGTCAACGTTCTGATCCAAACCAAACCTATCTATGCCGTGATGAAACAGCAAGCACGGCAAGTCATCGTAAAAACAGCTGAAAAAAATGGCATTCCCTGGCGAAAAAACTACTCCGAACTAGACGCCTCTAATGCTAAACAGGTACTAGAAAAAATAGTCAATCCAAACATTACTTATCCTGACTATTACCTAGTACCATTTCACGCTTACGATGAAGGTAATTTGTGTTGGCAAGCAGCATTTGAAGCTGAGTCAGCAACATACGCAATGGCTTTAAGAGTATGGCCTAAAGAACAAATTTCTTGGCAAACAGCGCAAGAGAGATTACGCGGCAGTTTTCACGAAGTTTTAGGGAAATACGGCCCAAAACAAGTAAAAGATATTCTCGATATTGGATGTTCGGTCGGTATCTCAACTTTTTGGCTGCATCGTTATTATCAAAGAAGGCAAGATACGCCACCTCGGACAGTCGGGTTAGATTTATCTCCCTATATGTTGGCAGTAGCAAAAACGCGAGATATCAATAATGAAATATCCTGGCTTCATGCTCTGGCGGAAAATACAGATTTACCATCCGCTAGCTTTGATTTAGTAACTCTCCAATTCGTCACCCACGAATTACCTCACCATGCTACAGAGGCGATTTTTAAGGAAGCATTCCGTCTGTTACGTCCCAATGGATATTTAGCATTAGTTGATAATAACCCTCAATCTCCGGTCATTCAAAATTTACCACCCGTACTTTTTACTCTGATGAAAAGCACGGAACCTTGGTCTGATGAGTTCTATACTTTTGATGTAGAAGCAGTTATGCGATCGGTGGGATTTGAGCATATTATAACTACACCAAGCGATCCTCGTCATCGCACGATTATTGGTCGAAAACCAGAATGATTCATAAATCCTGTCCGGTTGCATCGGTAGTGTAAGAGTGATGATAAAAATTATCTGTGAGAATCAGGCATTTAATTTTTACCGCAGATGTTAACAGATGTAGGCGATAGCCTGGCCGTAGGCTACGCAGATGAACGCAGATATAGGCGATAGCCTTCCCGTAGGGTACGCAGACAAGAAAGTGATTTTTTTTTGCTGCCGATGCTAACGGGCATAATAGCATTTTCATGGGAAATGATATTATGCTATGACCAATACTTAATTTACAAATTTGCTAATTATTGTTAGAGGAATTCCATTCGATGAATAAATTACGTGCTTTGATTTTTGATGTTGATGGTACTTTAGCAGATACCGAACGAGATGGTCATCGAGTGGCTTTTAATTTAGCTTTTGCCGAATCAGGATTAGATTGGGATTGGTCATCTGAGCTTTACGGTGATTTATTATCCGTTGCTGGCGGAAAGGAAAGAATTAGTTTTTATTTGCAAAAATATCTACCGGAATTTGTCGTACCTCATGATAGTTTCATTGCCGATTTACACGCTACAAAAACGAAACATTATCTAGAATTATTAGCACAGGGAAAGATTCCTTTGCGTCCGGGAGTGAAGCGATTAATTTCGGAAGCACTCTCTCAAGGAGTGCGGTTAGCTATTGCAACTACTAGCGCACTGCCAAATGCGATCGCATTATTAGAAAAAACCCTCGACCCCGCTTGGTTTGATATAATTGCTGCCGGAGATATCGTACCAGCGAAAAAGCCAGCACCGGATATTTATCATTACGTGCTAAAAGAGATGAATTTACAACCACAAGATTGTTTGGTAATTGAAGATTCTCTGCACGGTATGCAAGCTGCGGTTGCCGCAGGTTTACCTACGATCGTCACGGTTAATGATTATACCAAAGACCAAAATTTTGCGGAAGCTTTATTAGTATTAAGTCATTTAGGAGAACCGGAATTACCTTTAACTGTTTTAGCTGGCGATGCTTTAGATGGAACTCATCTCAATCTTGAAATGTTGTATCGTTTACATAGCTCGCTATTATAGTTTGTAGTAAGGACTTCAGTCCTTAAAATATGAGGACTAAAGTCATCACTACAAACTAAACGCGATATTAAATATGGCAAGAGGCGATCAAATTTATGCTTATCGACATTTCCTCAACATTGAGGGAGTTTACCAACATCATGGCATTGACTGTGGTGACGGTACGGTGATTCATTATCGCAAACCGAGCGCTATTATAGAACGCACTCCGATTGCGATATTGGCGGGAAATTCGCCTATTTATGTTAAGTCATATCAAACTAGCTTTATTCCCGATGTCGTGATCCGTCGTGCAGAAAGTCGGTTGGGAGAACAAAAATATAATTTGTTATTTAATAACTGCGAACATTTTGCTAATTGGTGCAAAACAGGGGTAAGTTTTAGCCAGCAAGTAGTTGATTTCGTACCGATGCTGGGGAATATTGATGTTGATAGTTTATCAGAACCGCTAGGGCGATCGCTTCAGGAAGCCAAACCAGAAGATGCCATGCAGCTATTTAACCGGGCGCTATCGGACATCCGAGTTAACTGGGATACCATCCAACCTCAGTATACGCAAGAATTAAAAGAGGTAGAGGCTTGGCAGCGAGTCGCAATTCAAGCACTCAAACAAAACCGCGAAGATTTGGCACGCGCCGCACTGCAAAAAAAGCGCCAATATAAGGAAAGTGCGGACAAACATCAAGAAATGCTGGATAAACTCGCCAAAATGACCGAGACTTTGCTGCAAAATCAACGTTTATGGCAACAAGTTCAGTGAGAGGATACCGAACCGAGAGAATTGGGCAATGCTCAAACTGGGAAGATTGTTGAAGTTTTATAAAGTAGAAGCGCCATCGCTTTTCTTGCGTGGTTTTTACCGTCTCCTCTGGTAGTTGCCGCTCTGTTTTTTTAGAATGAAACAGCCCTGCCTTGAATGTTTAAGCGCCTTGACATTTTACTCTCATTTTGAGAGAATGACAACACAGCCAAGAATTTAAATAATCTTGATTGACTTATGATTGAGCGAAAAACTTTTCTTACCTATCTCAATCAAAATGCACCTAATTTCAATTCGCAATCTCCGTAATGATGCAGCTAAGTATCCTGATGTCAAGACACAGATTAACAAATGGTACGAGATTGTAAAAAATGCAGAATGGCAAAATTTAGAAGATGTCCGTAAGGTTTATCGAGATGCTGAAGCAGTAGGAAACTTTACGGTATTTAACATTAAAAGCAACGATTACCGTCTGATTGTTGGGATTGATTATCAAACGCAGAAGGTTTATTACAAATATTTTTTAACCCATAGCGAATACGACAAAGATGGATGGAAAAATGACCCTTACTTTTGATCGAAGTGCTTATCAAGCTTTGCTAGCTGAAGTTGCTCCACAGGCAATTGAGACAGAGGCAGAATACGAACGTTTGTTGAAAGTTGTAGAACAGTTAATTTTTGCCAAAAATCGTACACCGGAGGAGCTAGCTTTACTCGATTTATTAGTAACGCTGATTGAAGTATACGAAACTAAAAACTATCCATTCGAGAAATCTACTCCCCATGAAATGCTGCAATATGTCATGGAAACGAGCGGCACTAGGCAAGCAGATTTAGTTGGAATAATTGGTTCGAGTGGAGTAGTATCTGAAGTTGTTAATGGCAAACGTTCGATTAGCAAGGCACAAGCTAAAGCTCTTGGCGAATATTTCAAAGTTTCGCCTAACTTATTTATTTAATTTTGCATAGCGATCGCTATCTGATGTTTCATGTCGGGTGGCGTGGAGAAAGACGAGTTTTTGGATGTGTTATTCACATTGAGATTAGGGAGGAAAAAATTTGGATTCAACGAGATGGAACTGAGGTGGGGATAGCGAACGAGTTAATTGCAGCTGGAGTGCCTAAGTCTGATATCGTGCTAGGATACAGGTCCCCTTATATGCGGAAGTTTACAGAGTTGGCTGGCAGTTCAGAAAAATCAACTCCAGCAAACTTACTACTGGGCGGCATTGGCAGCTTTCTGACTCTGACGACGAGCGGCGATTCGTTTGGCTAAAGCTAAAGCAGCTTCATTTGCAACATAACCACCAGTTTTAATAGCATGGGCAAGTTTCTCAACTTCGCTACCCGATACTGGTTTGGAAACTGTATGGAGTGGGTACTTCATTACTAAATCTGATTCACTAACTCTATCGTAACAGGAGCGATCGCTACCTGCTGAGTACCAGCCGCTCGCGAATCTCTCCTGATGCTATGTTGAACTTATTGGCTCAAACCATTCAGCAAACTATTGTTGAGCTTCATTAGTTATCTCAATATTTAAGTAAGAATTATTTTTGATATCACCTGCCTGACTATCCGAATTCCACTTCATCAAATTCCGAGCAAATTTCCCTTCAGCGCTAGTCGCCCACCGCAAAGCCTCCACCTGCTCCTGAGTCAAATGAACTGGTTTCCCCGGCGCAAATCCTCCTTGCGCCCAAAGCACACCCATCCATCCCATCAAAGCACCGACACCAAGGTCGTCAATACGATACCCGCCGCCACCACCAAAGAACGTACAGATGTCGCCACTTTTGTCAATTCTGTCTGACGCACCAGAGAATTAACAACTTCAGCAATCTGTCCCTCTTGCTTCTCTACCGCCACCCGATCGCAATTCGCCAGCGTCTTATTAATTCGCGCCATCCAGCGATCGAACGCCAACTCAAAATCCTTAAAAGCTAACTCCAACACCTTGCGCCGATATTCCTCAGATTGACCCTCCAGAGCAATATCTAGCAAAGATTTAGCATAGCTCACGGTAACATCTCCGTAGTTTCAAACGCCTCGTAAGCTGACAAAATAAACGACTTAATTCGTTGCCGTCCCAACAGCCCAAATTCTTGACTAATCCTGGCTAATTCAAATGTGATTCCCCTGTAGACTTCATCCTTTCTAAAATTGATTGACTCTTATGCTTTCAGCAGTTAAGATAGGTAACAGCTTTATCTTAAATCATGATGTTAACCAAGCAGCTATCTCAACATCAAACCACTAGCCTTTTACTGGGGCTGGGGCTGCTGCTGCGCCTTGGGCGCAAATAATTTTTTCACTATTCAAATATACTTTTCTTCAGTTTTAATCATATTTGTAATTGATTAAAATTGCGCTGGACAATTTTTAACTAACTCATACAAATAGGAGATTCTCATGCTACTGCATCAAGCACTTGGGATGTTGCTGCGACTGCGTTTGGGTTGTCAGAAGAGGAATATTTGGCAACCTGACAGCCCTATTTTTGCCGCTACATCCGATAACTATTTCAAACAAAGGAAAAAACGATCGTGTTGAAGAATCCCGCTACCAAATATCGCCAATTTGCTCAAATTGCCTTGCCCGATCGCACTTGGCCGTCTAAAATAATTGAGCGTCCCCCCATCTGGCTGAGTACGGATTTGCGAGACGGGAATCAAGCATTAATCGAACCGATGAACGTGGAACAAAAGTTGCAGTTGTTCCAGATGTTGGTAGATATCGGTTTTACGGAAATTGAAGTCGCTTTTCCCTCCGCTTCCCAAACAGATTTTGATTTTGTCCGACATTTGATCGAACATCAATTAATACCCGATAACGTAACGATTCAGGTATTGACGCAAGCGCGAGAAAACTTGATTCGGCGTACATTTGAAGCTTTGCAAGGTGCGAAACGCGCGATCGTACATTTGTATAATGCCACATCGCCAGTATTTCGCCGCACCGTATTTAATTTAGACCGCAATGGTACGATTGACTTGGCAGTATCAGCAGCCAAACTATTTGTTGAACTAGCTGCCGAACAACCCTATACCGAGTGGCAATTTCAATATTCTCCCGAAACATTTACCGCCACAGAACTCGACTTTGCAAAAGAAATTTGCGATGCCGTAATTGATGTTTGGCAACCAACACCCCAGCACAAAGCGATTATCAATTTACCTGCTACGGTGGAAGTGGCTACTCCTAATATATTCGCGGATCAAGTAGAATGGATGCACCGCAATTTGAACAAGCGAGATAGCATTATTTTATCAGTGCATCCCCATAACGATCGCGGTTGTGCAGTAGCTGCCGCCGAACTAGGACAAATGGCAGGCGCAGAAAGAGTTGAGGGATGTTTGTTTGGCAACGGAGAACGCACGGGAAATGTTGATTTGGTCACCCTAGCGTTGAATCTCTACACCCAAGGCATCGCTCCCGGTTTAGACTTTTCTAATATTAATGAAGTCGCCAGAACGATCGAATATTGCACTCAATTACCCATCCATCCCCGCCATCCTTATGTAGGAGATTTGGTATTCACTGCTTTTTCTGGTTCTCATCAAGATGCGATCAAAAAAGGCTTTGCCGTTCAAAAATCCGATGACATTTGGGAAGTTCCATATCTACCATTAGATCCCGCCGATGTGGGAAGAACTTATGAGTCGGTAGTGCGGGTAAACAGCCAATCCGGTAAAGGCGGGATCGCTTTCTTGTTAGAAAGAGATTATGATTTGGTATTGCCTCGTCGTTTGCAAATCGAATTTAGCCAAGTCGTGCAACAAGCAATGGATGCTAGCGGTAAAGAAATGTCATCTTCTAATTTGTGGCATTTGTTCGAGCAAGAATATTTGCAAGCTGTTTCACCATTTAAGTATATTGCTCATCATTTGTTGGCAGAAGATGAAATTCAATCTCTCACCGCAACGTTGTTGAAGAATGGTGAAACTGTTACTATTAACGGACGAGGTAATGGGCCGATCGATGCTTTTTTGAACGCCCTCAACTTAGATCTGAAGATTCACCATTACGAAGAACATTCTCTCAGCCGGGGTAGTGACGCTACTGCGATCGCATATGTGGAAATCAGCAGTAGTTGGCTGAAAAACTCCCTGCACGGTGTTGGCATTCACTCCAACATCGTAACAGCATCATTGCTAGCTATCCTCTGTGGAGTTAATCGCGCTTTTCAATTAATTGATGGAGAAACTCGTACCGAATTGTTGAAGCATATTTAGGGCTTGCTGAATAAGTTTGCGATCGCTCTCACTCAGTTGACAGTGATTCGTATCTAGCCAATTAACGAGTCACTCAAAGCTTATTCCTTCTGCTTGATTATATAGAAGAGCAGAGCGATCGCAAGCAACCCCACAAACCCTAGAGAACCCAGTTGCGTCACGAAAGGGTGATTAAGAAAAGTAGAAATGCAAATCCTGAGGCACAAACACGAATCAGGTTTAAAGAATGCCAGCGTTGGCGTGCCATTTGCCAGTTTGTGGGTGGTTGCTCAGTTGTCCAGCCTAAAATTTCGTCATACAGCGGTTCATTAAACCAGCGGGATACCAAAAACATACCGACAAAAAAGATGATTACCCCGATTAGAACTTGTCCAAAAGCTAGCCAGTTGGCAGTTTGATAGAAACTGAACAGGGCAGGGATGGGAGCCAGGAGTGAAATAAACATCAAGGCAATATTGAGGGGCGATCGCCGTGCTACGTTCAAAAATCGCTGCATCCATTCGGCATACTCAGTGGCAGATAATCGATCGAGCATTGGCTGAAAAATCCACAGCATCGTTAACAGCAATCCGGTAAACAATCCAGTCGAAATGATCGCAATATCCAATGCAATGTGAGCTAGAGACATTGTTTTTACCTCGATAGAACTAGTATGAGATGATTACACTCCCTGTGGAATAATCAGCTTGACGCCCAAGCACTTGCGTTAGGGTAAAATTCAAATTTTAGTAGCTGTTTTCGTCATTAAACAGGTAGCGGATGAATATACACAACATATTGAGCCAAACCGAACGCCTACGGGTGAGTGATGGGGTGGTTGTACCGATTTTGAGCGGTTGCGCTTCCTCACCTCTGCAACTAGTACTGTTATTGCCGCAGCTAGGAGATTTCGACAGCTTCGAGTATGCTTGGTGGTTGCGGCGAGATGGCGAAAAGCTTCAAGCAGAAGGGATTGCGCTGAGGGCGGTGGGAATTGGCGATCGCAATTCCGGTCAGCGATTTTGTAGTTATACTGGATTTCCGGCAGACTGTCTATTTGTAGATCCCACCGCCCAACTACACCAACAACTCAACTTGTATGCGGGTTTATCCCTCAAATTACCTGCTTTGTCGTCCGGTGTGAATGCTTGGCTCAACCTGATGCTGATGTGTGCGGGAATTGGGAGTCCCGGTACTCTGGCGGAAGTATTTCGAGGATATAAAGGCGATCGAAAAGCACCCCAATTAATTGACGATGAAGAAACTATTCAAGCTCCCCCGCTTCCCCCACTCAAAGGTTCATTCTTCGGATTCGCGGGTGGCAAAGGTTTCCAGCGTCCATTTGAGTTAGCAACGTTGCGATTGCGGAATATGGGAGAAGTGCTGAGTAACTGGAAAACATACGTTCCCAATTCTGCTTATCTAACTCAAAGAGGGGCGACTTTCCTGTTTAACGATCGAGGAGAATTGCTTTACGAACATCGCGATCGGGCTATCCTTGGCTTTGCTGAAAATATGAGTAATCCGCTATCTTTTCTCACTGGTTTTGATAGTGATAAAAAAAAGTAAAAAATTTATTTTTCCGTCAGATTCCATACGCCATCATTCCATTGACTTTCCACTAATTCAGGATTTTCAATCCAATGTTGACAACGCTGTATGTATAGCGAACTGGCTCTGTCTGGGATATTCAGATCTTCCAGAATAATTGAAAATTCGTTCATTGCTTGTCTAAATTTCTTTTGTAAATAATATTCACGACCTTTATGATATATCTCAATTAACTTTTCTTTTTGTGATGAAATTGGTTCCGAGCGAAGCCCCACAAGTTCATAAATACCTGTAGGTAGAGTTTTTCCTTTCATGCGAATGTAATCTAATTCCCTGAACCAAATTCGGTCTGCACAATACCGATAAGTGCTTTCGCTCAATAAAATATCGCAATTATATTGTTTGCTAAGCCCTTCGATGCGCGAAGCTAAATTCACACCATCACCTATTACCGTGAATTCCATTCGTTTACTAGAACCAATATTGCCGCTAATAACTTCACCGGAGTTGATCCCAATACCAACCTTAATAATTTGTTTTCCAAATTCCGAGCGAGGGGCATTAAATTCTTGCAATCGATGGCGCATTTCAACGGCTGTTTGGACTGCCATCCAAGCGTGATCCTCTAATGACATAGGCGCACCGAAAACTGCCATGAGCGAATCGCCTATATATTTGTCTAGGGTTCCTTTATATTTATATATAGCCTCAACCATAGTCTCAAAATATTCATTGAGCATAAAAAGTACATCTTCCGCTTCCATGCTTTCGGTAAAACTGGAATAACTTCTGATATCTGAGAAAAGTACAGAAACTTCTTTACGATCTCCTCCCAGTTTAAGATCCTCACCTTCCAACAAACTTTCTGCTAATTCCTGACTCATATACCGAGACATTAGATTCTTGAGCCGTTTTTCGTCGCTGATGTCCTCTAAGACTACTAAAACACCATAAATCTTATTTGGATCGCTGGCATCAGTAATTAAACTCAGGGATAAATTAATGCTATGTTGTTCCTCGTTAGCTGATAGTAAAATCCGATCTGGATAGTATTGTTCTCGTTCCTTTTCCTTGGTGGGACTCAAAGCCGTATTAAACCATTTATTAAAATCGCCGTTTTGAATTTGGATTAAATCAAAAATAGATTTGCCTTCAAAGTTTTCTTGATCATCCAAGCCTAACAACCGTTTAGCACTTTCATTTATAGCTTTAATATAGCCAACCTTATCAATGGAAATTATCCCATTATTTAAACTCCTTAAAATATCCCGCTGACTCTGTTGTTGTTGCTTAACAGTTGCAAATAAATTCGCATTTTGTAATGCTACTCCAGCTTGGATATTAAATACTTTCATGAATTCTAAATCAGTTCGAGTAAAACTAGCCTTAAAACAGTCGGGTGCTTCAGGCCAATTTTCAGGATTATAGGGCGGAAAATTACCTGGGCGCAGTTTATTAATTAATTGAGCTACTCCTATTAAATCTCCATCAATATTAAATACGGGCATACATAGTAAGCTACAGGTACGATAACCAGTCCTTTGATCCGTTTGTTTGTTAGTTTCTGCAAGAGGGGAATCATAAATATCAAAAGGAATCATTAGTGGTTCACCTGATTCAACAACTTTACCAGCGAAGCCTGCCGTGCTAGGAATCCGAATTTTTTTAAATTCACCACCAATGGGAATTTTCGTCCACAATTCATTACTTTCTCGATCAAGCAACCATATTGTACTGCGATCGGCATTCATCAATTTTTTGGCTTCATCCATTACCCTTTGTAGGGTTTCTTCTAAATCAAGACTGCTTTGACTGAGGGCTTGAGTAGCTTTAATCAGTGCATCAGCAGCCTGTTGTTTCTGCGTTGCTATATAAAATGACTGAGAAGCTTCTAAAATCAAACGAATTGAAGGAGCAAAATCGGCAAAAACTTCTTCATCTTCTGAGGTAAATCCTAGCAAATCTATCCGTTCACTTAAGGAATTATTGTGAGAATCCGGATATTTTAATTTATTCATAAGTTGCACGACTGCTACTAAATTACCATCATCTTTTAATAAAGGAATAGCTAATAAAGAATAAGTACGATATTGATTTTTTCTATCTGAAATTTGAGCAAAAGATGAACGCGGATCGTCATAAAAGTCATAAGGAATATTGATTGCTTTTTTGAAAGTGGCTACTTCTCCAGCAATTCCTCTATCTGCGGGTAGACGAATCTCTATCGCATTGCCATCACTTGTACCAATCATTGACCAAAGTTCATTTTTTTCTTCATCTAACAAAAAAATAGTTGTGCGATCGGCCCTTAGTAATTCACCTGTTTTCAAAGTAATAGCATTTAACATTTCAGAAAGTAGTCTATCATAACCCTCAGAATTGATCAGCATGAAGAGGGTTTGACAAACCACTTTAATTTTGTTTTCGACATCAGCAATTATTTGGCGAAAACTTTCCTTTTTTAAAGGTGCTAGAAATGCTGAAAAACTACTTCCACTTGCGGCTATCGCAGTATCAAGATCCGAATTTTCCTGGGCAACTCTTTTTCCTTCTAAACCTTTTTGCATTGATTCTAAAGCGGCTTCTAAAGCTCTCTGAAGTTCGCGTTTTTCAAATTCTTGACTTGCCATTAAAAATTGATAGTCTTGATTTCCCAGACTATCAGACGCCCAAACTAGCGCTTCTTGTAAAGCTTGTCCGCACAATAAGTAAGATTCATCTTTGCAATTAGAATCTAACCAACCTGCCAATGATTCTGCATAAGGACGGAGAGAAGCCAGCAGTTGTTCTACCCAAATTAAATTAAATACAGAAGCGTAAATCCGATTATAAACGCTTAATTTTCCTTGATGTTTAACGATTAGACCGAAAAGCCGAAGCTGCATCGCTTCTATAGTTTCGGTTGATATTTCTTTCTCTTGATGTAAAACTTGTTGATAGAGCTTTAGTAATTTTCCCGTATTTTGCTTATTTTTCAAAATTCGATCGCGAATCGTTTTCAGATGTTCTGGTTCATCTTGCAATTCCCAATTTTCAATAATTTGCGATCGCACGATTTTTTCGACCCACTCAGCCTCACTGATATTGTTAGCTTTATCCTCAGAACTCAGCAATAACTTGCATAATTTTTGGGTCAAAAAAGGTTGTCCTCCCGTCCAGTCCAAAATTTCTTTTAAGACTAACAGAGGATTGCTTACTTTCATCGTCAAACCTTGAGCTAATGGCCAAACTTCATGCAATTGAAACCCACACAATTCAATTGCCTTACCAATATTAAAAGGTGTACGATTCTTGTCTTGAATTAAATCAGAAGGAGTAGCTACTCCCAACAGTACAAAAGTGATCCGTTCAAATTCTGGTTTTTCTGCCCGTAAATTATAACAAGAACGAATAAAAGCAAAAAAGTCATCAGTAGGAAAATTTAAGCCCAAAACGCTATCAATTTCATCGATAAAAACAACTATTTGGCGGCCAAAATTTTTCAAAACAACTTGTTCTATAAATTCTCCCAATCTTTGCACGGGAGTTAGGAAGTCTCGTTCGCGCCACCAACTTTTTATATTGATTTTATCTAAAAGATTCAGATTACTGGCTAATGTGTAGACAATGCCTGCATACCATTGATTTTGAGGTACTTCTTGGCTACCAATAGCTGTTAGATCGATCGTAGCACAAGCAACTTTCTCCTCAATTAATTTTTGCATAATCCGCACTCGGAGCGAAGATTTACCCATCTGGCGGGAATTGAGAACATAACAAAAATTGCTAGCTTTTACACCTTCGTAAAGGTCGATATCAGCTTGCCTCATCACGTAGCTAGGCGCATTTACTGGCAAACTACCACCAACTTGATATTGATAATTAGAATTAGATGATGTATTCGTGGTATTATTCATAAACGAGAGCCAAAATATTGACGATACAAATTACAACGCAAAGTTACTTGATTACCTTGTAAATTTACCAATCCCATCCCATGTAACTTAAAAGCTTGCATGAAATCTAATTGGACTGGTTCTGTAGTAGCCAGTACTTGTTTCATTGCTAAAGCTAATTCTGGATGTTGTCCTAAAGTCCACAACTGTCTTCGCAAATGATCGCCATAAAGTCCTGCTTCTGTAGAAGCCGTTTCCAATAAATTATCTAATGTAATATCATTTCGTGCGATGTGATAAAGAGCTAACCTAATTAAATAAGGATGTCCGCCAACCATTGCGATGAGTGATTCAACTTCGTTGGCATTCCAATTCAGTCCATGTCGCTGCATTAATTCCCATACTTGCTGTTGGTTAAACTCCGGCAATTCAATGGGTAATCCCACGTTAAAAGGAGATTGATTGAAATTTAATGGGATATAAACTTCCGTGGAATGAACAACTACCATTCGTAGATTCTTCCAAATATCGCGATACTTAGATTCTTCATGCCAAGCTCGCAACAAGCCAAAAAAGTCATCGGCAACTTGCGAATAGGGAAAAATTAGATCGACTTCATCCAACGCTAAGATAATCGGATTGCTGATATTAGTTAGCAAATAATTTTCAAAATAATCTTTACAACTAATTTTATTACCAAATTCTTCATCCCAGTAATCAGCTAATTTATTTGGTAGTTTTAAACTTCGCCCAACGTTAATACAGAACCATTTTAATAATTTTGTCAAATCTTCAAAAATGACCTGATCGGCAAACTGAAAATTTAAGGGAACTGTTTGATATCCTTGCTGTTGTCCATACTGTAAAATCCTTGCCATTAAAGAAGTTTTTCCCATTTGTCTGGGCGCTTTAATTCGGATTAAGGCTCCTGGTTGCAAAATAGTTTCATAACAGCGTTCTTCAATGGGCGGACGTTGAATATAAAAATGAGAATCTATTCCAACCGAACCTTCTGGTAATTCAGGCAGTGCTGATGGTACAGGCGGAAGGGGCGCGTTTTGGTTTTCAGGAAGAACTGATAAGCTTTTTGCAGGTGATTCTTCTAGAGAACGATCGATCTCTAGCGATCGCTCTTCCGACAAAATGGCTAGAACTTCTTGGACTAGGTGAGGCGTGTCTGAGGGCGATCGCCAATCTCGTGGTTTAATTGGTTCTAGATAAGAGTGTAAGTTGTAGTTGAGTAGCCAATCATTACAATAATTCAGGCGAATTGGTAAAATATCTGGTTTATTATCCGGGCGAGAATTCCGTAACTCTCTAGCTCGACGAACTTCTTCTGTAATCAACTCACTGGTAGCAGATTGCTGTGAGAGCAGTAGCAATAAATAATCAATTCGTCTTAATTCTTCTTCTAAAGATAATAGAAGCCAACAATCGCTTTGTTTTAAACTTGAATTTTCGTGCTTTTGAGCGAGGATCTGGGCGTCTGTTTTTGGTAAAATTATTTGATACCCTGCTGCTTCTAACTCTGCATAAATTTGGGTGGCTAGGCTAATTTCTGGTTCTTGTTGCCGATGAGAAATTAGAATTCTTTTACTTGAATTGCAACGGATTTGATACAGGGGAAACGGTTCGTTAATTCCTTTTAACTTCGTTGGCCCCCAGGAAATAATCGGTAGTTTCAGACAATTTTTCACTACATCGTAAACAGTCTGCGAAATACAAATACCTCCTGGTTCTGCTTGCGTTTGTAATCGAGCAGCGATATTTACTCCATTACCTAAAATATCTGCTTCTCGAAAAAACACATCTCCCAAATGAATGCCGATCCGATGATTTAATATATTCACTGGATGTTGGTTTGCAGCGGCTTTTTCAAGAGATTTTTGAATTTCTAAAGCACAGGTTACAGCTTGAATAGCGCTGGCAAAATACATCATCATACCATCGCCCAAACTTTTGATCACTTGGCCTTCAAATTGATGACAAAGTTGTTGCATTAATTGGAAGTCACGATCGATCAATTTGAGGGTATGTTCTTCGTCAAGTACCATTCGCGTACTAAAGTTGACAGCATCCGTAAAAACGATGGTGGCTAGAGTACGCTGTCCTATTAAATTGTTTGGAAAAACTGTAACCATAATTAAGTAATTTTGTTAATGCTTAAAGTATAGTTTATATGGAGTAATCAGTACAAGTACTTGTGGTTACCGAGTAGAATCACAATTATGCTGTAGGGACACGGTATGATTAAAATTTGACTCAAAATATGAGTAATCCGCTACCTTTTCTCACTGGTTTTGATATTGATAGAAAAGAAATAAAGATTGTAGAGATGTTTCATAAAACGTTTCTAAAAGGGTTTGGTGGTAAAGCATTTTAAATTTTAAATATGTCTACTGTAGCTAAAATTTAAAGTTTTCTGGATAGATGTCTTGATATTTAGGAATGCGAGTAGAATCGAAACCAATGGCTAATTGATTAATCGTTTCCATTTGTTTGTCAAGATAATAGATAAAGTCTTTTACGTCTTGATTTTGTCCTTTATTTATTATCTGAGTTCTACCAGTTGCCAAATAAGTTAGTATTTGTTGTTCTAAGGCAATGTATCGCAAGTACAAAGCTTTATTATCCGACACATTTTTTTCTTGTTTAAATACAGCCGGAAAAGTCCCAAATAGAATGCCTATGCTTGAAGAAACCAAAAACAGGTTAATTACATACGGATTAGCATCAGTTAACCCTTCTTTACTAATAAATATCAAACAAATGGCCGCAATGATTGCTGCACTAGATGTAATTGCGATCGATGTATAG
>CAZJJR010000044.1:22976-29524 GCA_964546365.1 uncultured bacterium
ATGTATAGTAACGAACGTAGAAATAAGTCATGATTTTGAAATGACTTTTAGCCCTTCGTTTGATTTCTTGTAACTGCTCGATAATTCTTTGTTTTTCATTCTCTGGTGCTTGAAAATGTTCTTTGTAAACTCGGATATTTTCTTTAAAAAAAGCATCGTTTTCATCAAAGTATGCACTATTTCGCAAGCCTTTTGACCATTCTTGTGCTATGGTTTCTCCCTGAATAATTAAAATTACAGCAATCACCCAAGTCAATAACAATAAAAATACTATGAGTAATCCATGTTTAACGATCGGTTTGGCTAACCAATTAGCCCCTTCCAGATAAAAGTTATTTTTAGCAATTATTCCTAATATTAAGATAACTAACAAAGTATTAAAAGTTAATAAAATATAAGTAATAAGTGACTTACTCAAATAGGATTTGAACTTAAATGTTATATTATTTTTGTTAGCCATATCTGTATTTTTAGTTAGGTTAGATCGATAATAGAAAGAATTTCAGCCTTTGTGAGTTACAGATTAAAAACCCGGTTTCTTCAAAAAATCGGGTTTCTATCTATCTCACGCGCCTGCAAAGCGCTGTAATAACATAATTTACTAGTGATTAAATAAATCAGCTTAATATCAGCGCAAATTACCTACCTTAAAAAATAAGCAGGTCAGCCACAATATTTATAACTAGCAAATTGCATTAATACAATTATTGCAATCGTTTGCTCATTTGCCAAGTTACTGCAACGAATTTTTATATTTTGCCAGCTTTTTGCTAAATTTACATGGTTTATTCATATTTCTATCTTACCGCTCCCATTTTTCTATTTATAAAAATGACTAACCTAACGATATATCTAAAACCATCATGATAATAAATCCCACCATTACACCGATAGTTCCTTCCCGTTCTTTTCCTCGTTGGTAAGCTTCCGGAATAATCTCATCGCAAATTACAAATAGCATTGCTCCAGCCGCAAAAGCCATTGCCCAAGGCAGAATCAATGTAGTTAAATTGACGACGCTTAAACCGATTATCCCGCCAATTGGTTCTACCAATCCAGTTAATAAACTAGCCCATAACGCATAGCGAACTGAATACTTTTCTGCAATCAAAGAAACTGCTACCACCAATCCTTCTGGGATGTTTTGAAGACCGATTCCTAAAGCGGTTATCCAACCGTTACTCAGATTATCATCGCCAAAGCTGACTCCTACTGCTAATCCTTCAGGAAAGTTGTGTAAGGTAATGGCGGCAATCAGCAGCCAGATGCGAGCTAAACTAGCAGGGGTACTTCCTTCTTTACCTTTAATAAAATGTTCGTGGGGGAAAAATCGGTGAATGAGGGATAGTAACCATCCTCCCACAGCAACGCCGATCGCCATCACCATCGCCGCCCAAACTTTACCATAGCCGAGTGCGATCGCAGCTTCCGTACCGGGTAAAATCAAGGAAAAGGCACTCGCAGCTAGCATCACCCCGCCGCCAAATCCCAGCATGATCGAAATCCAACGTTCGTCGATCTTACGAAACAGCAATATGGGTAATGCACCGACAAATGTGGATAGTCCAGCTAACAGGCTACCACTTAAACCAGCAATCATAGAAGGCATTATCGTTCCTCAAACTGTTTAAAAATGATTTGTTATACAGTTACGCTTGGTGCGTTACACTACGTTAACGCACCCTACAAAAATTTTGTTTTCTCGCCTTAACCTACAGGAGGGCAAACTCCATTGATTCAGCAATCAGAATTGAAAGAAAACTCAGCAATGCAGCCACTCCAGCGAGTGCTGGGAAGTGTAAAAAGCTACCGTTGGACTGCATTGGGTGCGTTATTCAGTTTGTTACTTTTAACGGCTGCTTATGCAATCACCCCTCAACTATTTCGGTGGGGAATTGATGAAGGGATTGCCAAACAAAACTTACAAGTTGTATTTTACAGCGCCGCATGGATGGTGGTAGCTGCGATCGCGCGGGGTTTGTTTAATTTTGGGCAAAGTTTTTGGGCGGAAGCTACCTCTCAGGGAGTAGCTTATGATTTACGAAATAAAATTTTCAGCAAAATTCAAAATCTCAGTTTCAGTTATCACGATCGATCTCAAACTTCTCAATTACTAACTCGCGTTACCAGCGATATCGACCAAATCCGATCGTTTCTCGGTACTAGTTTAATCCAAGTCATCACTGGCGTAGTAACGCTAGTCGTTATTGCCATAATTTTGCTAATCATGAATTGGCAATTAGCCCTAATTAGCCTTACTGTCGTACCAATGGCAGGTTGGTTAATGGCGCGGTTTCTCCAAAAAAATAGTCGATTATTCGGAGAAGTTCAACAGCAATTGGGAGATTTGAATACAGTATTGCAAGAAAACTTGTTTGGCGTGCGGGTGGTAAAAGCTTTCGTGCGAGAGTCGGCAGAAAAAAGCCGCTACACCAAGATGAATGATGTTCTGCTCTCAACTAATATGAGAACCATTCGCGCCATACACAACACATTTCCCTTCATCTTTTTACTGAGTAATTTGGTGACGGTGGTGGTAATTGGTTATGGAGGAGCAGCCGTAATTGACGGTAATTTTTCAATTGGGGAATTAGTGGCATTCAACTCTTATATGTTGTTGCTGATTCAACCTGTTTTATTAATCGGATTTGCTGCCCCGGCGATCGCGCAAGCTGCCGCTTCTGCCCAACGAGTTTATGAAGTAGTAGATGCCCAAATAGAAATTAGCGATCGCCCTCGTGCTATGCCATTTGAAACTTGTGGGGGAAGAATTACATTTGAGAATGTTTGTTTCCGTTATCCAGGCTCGGCAACAGAAGCTTTAAAAGGTATTTCTTTTGAAACAAAACCGAAAGAATTGATCGCGATTTTAGGAATGACTGGTTCTGGGAAAAGCACGATTATCAATTTGATTCCCCGCTTTTATGATGTTACTTCGGGTTCAGTTCGGATCGATGGGCGAGACGTGCGAGATTTCACGCTGAAAAGTTTGCGATCGCATATCGGTATCGTTTTTCAAGAAACAACTTTGTTCTCCGGTACGATTCGAGAAAATATCGCTTATGCGAAAGCTAATGCAACTTTAGAAGAAGTAATCGAGGTAGCAAAAACCGCTCAAATTCACGATTTTGTCGTTACTTTGCCAGAAGGATACGACACAATTGTTGGAGAAAGGGGTGTTGGTTTATCCGGCGGACAAAAGCAACGAATTGCGATCGCGCGCACGTTACTCACTGATTACAGTATCCTGATTTTAGATGACAGCACTTCCGCCGTCGATGCCAAAACTGCTGCTCAAATTCAAGAAGAACTAGATAACTTAATGCGTCAAAGAACCTGTACATCTTTCGTAATTGCCCAACGAATCAGTACGGTAAAAAGAGCCGATCGCATTTTGTTAGTGGACAAGGGAAGATTGGTAGCGCAAGGAACTCATGAAGAGTTGATGAAAACCAGTCCGCTTTACGGAGCAATATTAGAATCTCAGGTAAAGAGATCGACATCGTTGAATTAAATTTCAACAGTTTTGAGCGATTGTTTAGCTTTGTGATTCTAGGTTGCGATCGCTTGAGGTTGAACAACCACAATTTCATTAATACTCCTGAAATCATCTGGATTAAACGTCAGTAAATGCGTTATGCCATAGGTTAACATCACAGCAACCAATCGAGCATCATGTACGCGCTTACCTTGAAATTGGTAGGTTGTCACCAGATTAAACCAGTAGGGGAATATTTCTGGCGTTTCCTCAAGCAAGGGAAATTGACTTAGAATTTGCTCAATTTCAGTACGAGTTTTTTGAACACTCCATCCCAAGCCATTAACTTGTGCTGGACGAGTTGCAACAACCCAAAACTCAACTATGTTCTGACTTGTGATAAAAACGCGATTTTGTTGCTTGAAAAGAGTAGCCGCTGCTCTACCAGCTAGTAAGTTCACTGGTGAAGTGCTGTCACTCATGCGAAGTAAAACATTGGTATCGAGGAGATAGTCAGTCATTAGTCGTAGATGTTTTCGCGACGTAACGCTTCATCAGGTAGGTTGACCCCATTCTGATGGCTTTTTACCCACTGCATTAATCGTTCAGCCCGTTCTTCAGGTGTAGCAGTTGCCCAAAATGGTTGCTCTGGGGGAACAGGGGACAGGATTAAGCGATATTGCTTTGTAATGCTGTTGGGAACGCTTTCTACCTTTATTACGAAGCGGCTATTGGGCTGAATTTTCTCTAAAATCTCTGTAGGTAATTGTAAGATGCCTGATTCATTTACTTCAACAATCGAAGACATTGCGATCGCCTCCTTTGGAATTAACAAGGTGTTTGTTTAGACCTATTTTAGTGATTCTTGAGTTGCTTCATCGTGGCTATCTATAACAGAAAACATACTTATTGAGAAAATGCGATCGCCTCTATAGCGATCCTAAATGAATTGCGAACAACTAAACCCCACCCTAGCCCTCCCCTTACCAAGGGGAGGGTTGGGAGGGGTTGATTATTTAAATAGGATCGCTATAGTTATGCTTTCTAATCAGAATTAGATTTTAGTCACCGTAGTGAACTATCACTGAATATAGGTTCAAGATAGCCTGTTCGGGCATAGGATAGGAAAGTGCAAATCTAGGCGGAGGAAAAACATGAGAGGTGCAAGTCCGATCGTTCCATCAGAGCAGAAAGCCAGTCAGCAACTTCCTACATTGCGGCGCTTTTTGCAATATCTCCGACCTTATCGCAAAGAAATTCCCTTTGCCATTACCTTAGTTGCGATCGGTGCAGCCACCCAATCTATTGGCCCATTCTTGATCGGTTGGTCGATCGATCACCTGATTAGACCGGGAAATCTGCGAGGATTGCTGTTAATGTTAGTTTTATTAACATTAATTTACGTCTTGGGTATTTTTGCAATTCGACAGCAAATTCTGCGCGTTGGCTGGATTATGCAGCGATTACTCGCCCAACTGCGCCAAGATATTTTCATTAAAATTCAAAGCCTGCCGGTCAGCTTTTTCGATCGCAGCGAAGCCGGAGATTTAATGAGCCGTTTGCTAAATGATGTCAACACGGTAAATCAAGCATTCGGACAAACGATCGCGCAAATGTTAGGCAACACTTTGAGCCTAATTGGTATTATTATCGCCATGCTTTCCATCAACTTACAACTCGGTTTACTCAGCAATTTAGTTGTACCGTTGATGATTTTTACTACTGGCTTATTTTCCCGTTGGGCAAGAGCTAAATTTCGCGTTACTAGAGAAACAATTGGCGAACTTTCTACCAAATTGGAAGAAGGAATTACTAGCGTGCGAGAAGCGCAAGCATTCAACCGAGTGCAACTCAACATTCAAGAATTCGACTTGTTAAACGCAGCCAATCGAGATGCTAATATCCAAGCCGTTGCAATTACCGCTGCATTTTTACCGTCGATCGATTTTCTCAACACCTTAGCTACCGCCGCAGTATTAGCTTATGGTGGATATTTGGCAGTTACGGGAGCAGCTACGGTTGGAGTGGTAACGGCTTTTTTAATCTACGTTCAACAATTCTTTCGCCCGATTCAAATTCTCAGTCAATTTTACACGCAAGCTCAATCTGCAATGGCAGGATTAGAGCGAATTTTCTTTTTATTAGATGAACCTTCACAACTCCAGGATGCACCAGATGCGATCGAAATGCCACCAATTCAAGGTGAGGTAAAATTTGAAAACGTGACTTTTGGCTACACGCCAAATCAACTCGTATTAAAAGGAGTAGATTTACACGCTCAACCGGGACAAATGATTGCTTTGGTAGGGCCAACTGGAGCGGGTAAAAGTACGATTATTAACTTGATTTTGCGGTTTTACGATGTATCTGGCGGTGCGGTGAAAATTGATGGTATTGACGTGCGTAGCGTGACGCAAGCAAGTTTGCGCCGTCAAATCGGCATTGTTTTGCAAGATAATATTTTGTTTAGCGGAACTGTAGCTGAAAATATTGCTTTTGGCTGTCCTCAAGCAACTCAAGCTGAGATTGAAAATGCTGCACAATTAGCTAACGTGCATGAATTTATCACTTCATTACCCCAAGGATACGCAACGCAATTAGGAGAAAGGGGCGCACCTTTAAGTCAAGGACAGCGACAATTAGTGAGTATTGCTCGTGCGGTGTTAATCAATCCTCGCATTCTGATTTTGGATGAGGCGACAAGCAGCATCGACACCCGCACGGAAGCACTGGTGCAAGATGCGATCGCGCGTTTACTCCAAAATCGTACCAGTTTCGTAATCGCCCACCGCCTCAGCACCGTCACTCAAGCCGATCGAGTTTTAGTCGTTCAGCAAGGAGAAATTGTCGAAAGCGGTACTCACGCCGAACTGATCGCACGACAAGGAATTTATGCTAACTTGTACGCCCTTCAATTGGGTGCAGACGATCGCGTCGTGTCCGGCTAAAGACTTATCATGAAAATAGCAGGGGAGCGGGGGAGCCGGGGAAAAGGAAAAAGGAAAAAGGGGAAAAGAAAATTTGTGGCTTCTGACTCCTGACTCCTGAATTCTGACTCCTGAATTCTGAC
>CAZJJR010000045.1:0-225 GCA_964546365.1 uncultured bacterium
CCTTCACCGGACTCACCTTGGCACAAGCGCGAACGGAAGGCTGGCCAGCCGTCGTTCATCCGGACGATCTGGCCATCTGGGGTGAAAATTGGACGATCGCGCGAACAAACGGCACTTATTATCAAGCAGAAGCCAGAATGCGGCGATCGGATGGTGCGTATCGCTGGCATCTACATCAAGCTATACCGTTAAAAAACGAGCGCGGTCAACCGATCAAATGGTTTG
>CAZJJR010000045.1:289-20476 GCA_964546365.1 uncultured bacterium
ACAGCAACGCATTCACCTGCTGCAACAAGAACAAGTGGCGCGAGAACAGGCAGAAACGGCAAACCGAATAAAAGACGAATTTCTGGCCGTGCTGTCTCACGAATTAAGAACGCCCCTCAATCCCATCCAAGGCTGGGCAAGGCTTTTACGCACTCACAAGCTAGACGCGAAAGCCACCGATCGCGCTCTCGAAACCATCGAACGCAATGCCAAACTGCAAGCTCAATTAATTGAAGATTTGCTGGATGTCTCCCGCATCCTGCAAGGAAAACTGAAATTAGATGCCCGTCCGGTTAAATTATCAACGACGATCGAAGCCGCCCTGGAAACGGTGCGTCTGTCAGCAGAAGCAAAAAACATTGAGATTCAAACAGTATTAAATTCTCAACTCGGACAGGTCAGTGGAGATGCCAATCGCCTACAGCAGATCGTATGGAATTTACTTTCCAATGCAATAAAATTTACACCGCCCGGTGGTCGAGTGGAAGTGCGCTTAGAAAGCTGCCAATTCTCAGTTATCGGTTCTCAGCTAGAAGATCCGACTCAAAATTCTCTAGCTAAAAGGCTACTTCCCCCAGCGCCTCCCCAGGAGTTAGCCCTACTCAACGCGCCAAACTCTCGAAGTTACGCGCAAATCCAAGTCAGCGATACCGGACAAGGCATCAATCCCGATTTCCTACCCCACGTATTTGAATATTTTCGCCAAGCCGATAGCAGCACGACCCGTCAGTTTGGCGGATTGGGATTGGGGTTGGCGATCGTCCGCCATCTGGTGGAACTGCACGGCGGTACGGTGAAAGCAGAAAGCCCCGGACTGGGGATGGGCGCTACCTTTACGGTTCAATTGCCTTTAACGATCGCGATCGCGACATCCGATCCAGAAGTATTGCCAACTCGGGGTATCAAAAATTTGAACGGCATCTCCATCCTGATCGCGGATGATGAAGCTGATATGCGCGATTTGATTCGTTTCATCCTGGAACAACAAGGAGCAAAGGTTACGGTAACGGCATCTGCCACCGAAGCATTACAACGCCTCGCCGAATCAATGCCGGATGTTTTGATCGGCGATATCGGGATGCCGGAAATGGATGGTTACGCCCTAATGCGTCAAATCCGCGCCTCTTTATCGGCATCCGGTCAAGTAATGCCGGCCATTGCTCTGACTGCCTATGCCGGAGATATCGATCGACGCCGAGCTATAGAAGCCGGTTTTCAAATTCATCTAGCTAAACCGATCGAAGCAGAACAATTGGTGAAAACCGTCGCACGATTAGTTGCCCGAAAATTCGAGCATTCTTAATTAGTCTTTTGGAAGAGCAAAAAGAGCGCTTTATCGTTAATAATAACTACGGTAGAGGAGCAACTATAAGTGTTACCGACAATATCTGGTTTTACGATTATCGATCTACTGCAAGAAGGAACGAGATCGCTGATCTACCGGGCTGTGAGAACTGAGGATGCTTACCCCGTAGTGATTAAAGGGTTGCGTCCGGAGCAGTGTAGCGTTGGCAATATCGAACAACTCAAGCACGAATACGCGATCGCGCAACAACTCAACCTCCCGGTAACCGTGCGGGCTTTGGCTTTAGAATTCGATCGGGGAATCCCCTATCTAATTTTGGAAGACTTTGGCGGACGATCGCTCGATCGACTTTTGGAATGGTTTCGCGAACCTGCGGCTTTTCTCAAAATCGCCTTGCAAATCGTCGATGCACTGGCACGAATTCACCAGCACCACATCGTTCATAAAGATATCAAACCGCAAAATATCATCGTTAACTTAAACTCCAACCAAGTCAAAATTAGCGATTTCGGATTAGCTGCCTTTCTCCCTTACGAAAGCCAAATTGTTAGTAATTCCAACCGAATTGAAGGCAGCTTGCCTTACTTGTCCCCGGAACAAACCGGACGAATGAATCGCGGTATCGATCGGCGCAGCGATTTATATTCTTTAGGCATCACCTTTTATGAAATGCTAACCGGGCAATTGCCATTTCAGGGCAGCGATCCGTTAGAGTGGATTCACTGCCACATTGCCAAAACACCGATCGCACCTGCTGCCATCAATCCAGCCATTCCGCAATTACTATCCGATCTGATCGTGAAACTCTTAGCAAAGGTAGCAGAAGATCGTTATCAAAGCGCGATCGGATTGCAAGCGGATCTGGAACGTTGCTTGCAGTTATGGCAAACGACAGGGCAGATTCCATCATTTCCCCTTGCCCAACAGGATAGCTGCGATCGTTTCCAAATTCCTCAAAAATTGTACGGACGCGAACCGGAAATCGCTCAATTGCTAACAGTATTCGCTCGAACGGTAACGGAAGGAAAACCAGAATTAGTGCTGGTGTCTGGCTACTCTGGAGTTGGCAAATCTTCCTTAGTCAACGAACTGCACAAACCAATCTTGCAAACGCGAGGATTCTTTATCTCTGGCAAGTTCGACCAATACAAACGCGATATTCCTTACAGCACGATCGTTCAGGCATTTCAAGGATTGGTACACCAACTTTTGACCGAATCGGAGGAAAAGTTAGCAGTTTGGCGCGATCGCATTCGCTCGGCTGTCGGTAACAATGGCAAGCTGATTACGGATGTGATTCCAGAAGTAGCCCTGATTATTGGCGAACAACCCCCCATTCCCATCTTAGGTGCCACGGAATCCCAGAATCGCTTCAATTTGGTCTTTCAAAAGTTTATCGGCATCTTTGCTCAACGCGATCGCCCCTTAGCCATCTTTCTGGACGATATGCAGTGGGCGGATCGCGCTACTTTAAGTTTGATTCAAACGATCGCGACCGGTTCAAACCTTCAGTTTATTTGTTTTCTACTTGCTTATCGAAACAATGAAGTTGATGTTTCCCATCCATTCAGTTTGACGATCGAGAAAATCCGCCAACAGGGAATACAACCAACTGAAATCGTGTTGTTGCCCCTCGATCTCGCTTGCGTCAATCAATTGATTGCCGAAACGTTGCATTGTTCTTTAGAACGAGCAGAACCACTAGCCAGATTGGTTTTGCATAAAACCAACGGCAATCCCTTTTTTGTGAATGAATTTCTCAAAACATTGCGACAGGAAAATTTAATAACCTTTAACCAATCTGAAAAAATTTGGCAGTGGGATATCGATCGAATCGAGGCAAAAGGGTTTACCCATAACGTGGTAAATCTGACGATCGGACGGATGCAAAAACTATCTTCAGAAACTCAGGAATTCCTGAAACTTGCCTCCTGTATCGGCAATCAATTTGGTTTAGAGATTTTGGCGATCGTTGCCCAACGATCTGCTGGCACGATCGCAGACGCTCTGCAAGAAGCGGTTTTGCGAGGTTTAATTATCGTTACAGAGCGAATCCCGGCGGCGCAAAAGCATTACTCGTTCGTTCACGATCGCATCCAACAAGCAGCTTATGCACTGATTCCCGATGCCCAAAAACAAAACGTTCACCTGCAAATTGGGCGATTGCTACTCAAAAATTTAAATTCAGCGCAACTAGAAGAACAACTATTTGATATAGTAAATCATCTAAATTTAGGTAAAGAAAATATTACAGAACAAGCTGAAAAAAATCGATTAATCCAATTAAATATATTAGCTGGTAAACGGGCAAAAGCATCGACTGCTTATCTGCCAGCGGCCAATTTTTTTGATATGGCCAGTCATTTGTTAACATTTGATACTTGGCAATCAGACCGCGATCGAGTTTTCGATCTTTATACAGAATTAGCAGAATGCGAATATTTAACGGGAAATTTAGAACGGGCAGAAAATTTATTTCAATTGCTTCTAAGCAAAGCTGGCACGAATTTGGAACGCTCGACAATTTATATGCTTCAAATCAGGCTCTATCAAGTAGCAGGGCGATTTGATGAAGCATTTAATATTGGATTGACTGCCCTCAAACTATTTGAGATCGCGTTTCCCGATTCAGGTGAAGGAGTACAAGAGGCAATCGAACGGGAAAAGCAACAAGCGATCGCGAATTTAGGCGATCGGCAAATTGCCGATTTGATCGATGCTCCGATCGTGCGAGATGCCACCCTGAAAACTATTATCAGTCTTCTCACCTCGATGGGGCCACCCGCTTATCTCAGCAAACCCGATCTTTTTCCCCTCGTCGTACTCAAAGCGCTCAACTACTCGTTGAAATTTGGTAATACCGAAGAATCGTGCTTTGCCTACAGTATGTATTCCATGCTGTTAGTATCGATGTTCCGAGATATTCCCACGGGTTATGCCTTTTCCGAAATGACAATCCGGTTAAATCAAAAGTTGAACGACCCTAAATATAAAGGCACGGTTCTGCACATTCATGGCAGTCACATTAACGTTTGGTGCAATCACGTAGCTACGGATTTGCCATTTTTAGAACAGGGATTTCTCGGTTGCGTGGAAGCAGGCGATATCACGATGGCAAACTATAATGGCTTCCAAGGTGCTTGGCAGATGATCGAAGCGATTATTCCCCTCACCGATGCCGAGCGTGCCATTCAAAAATATCTTGCCTTTGCCCAACAATCCAAGCACGAAGCAGCCTACCAAACCATTCGCTTGCAGCAGCAATTCATCTTGAATTTGCAAGGAAAAACCCATCATTATCATACGCTCGACGATGACGGATTTGATGAGAAAAAAGCTCTGACAATTCTCAAACAAACAGAATTTGCTAGCGGCATTGTTTTTTATCACATCATCAAGCTGATTGTTTTTTTCACTTACGAGCAGTATCAAGAAGCACTGCAAGCTGCACGAGAGGCGTGTGAGGTTTTGGGTGCCGTGCGATCGCTGCCGATCGAAGCTAATTATTTACTGCATCGCTCCTTGGTTTTGGCTGCATTGTACGGATCGGAATCGACAGAAATTCAGACTGAGTTTCTCGCAGATTTGCAACATCACCATCAGCAACTCCAGTATTGGGCAGACTATTGTCCTGCCAACTTTTTACATAAGGCATTATTAGTAGAAGCGGAAATTGCTCGCATTGAAAAACGGGATTTAGAAGCAATGCGATTGTACGAAAGCGCGATTAAATCTGCTCGCGAACATGAATTCGTGCAGTATGAAGCGTTAGCATACGAGTTGGCTGCCAAATTTTACCTGCATCGCGACTTCGATGCGATCGGCAAAACCTATTTACAAGAAGCCAGAAATGCTTATTTGCGCTGGGGAGCGAGCGGCAAAGCGCGACATCTCGAAGAGAACTATTCATCCGTCCTGGCGAGGCACAAACCGGTTTCTCCTAGAGACTCTGCGGCTTCTTCTAGCGCTACTTTCGTCAGCAGTGGCGTACAGCTTGATATTTTATCGGTGATTAAGGCATCGCAAACCATTTCGAGCGAGATCGTGTTGTGCGATTTGTTGAAAACCTTGATGCAAATCGCGATCGAACAGGCGGGAGCCGAACTCGGCTACGTGTTGCTATTTCGTAACGATCGCTTAGGGATCGAAGTAGAAGCCAGAGCCAACCAAACTAACAATCAACTCAGCATTCATCAATTCATGGGCGATGCCGAAACTTCGCAATTTCTTCCTCAATCTATTCTTAATTACGTGCAAAGAACCCAAAAATTCGTCATTTTAGAAAATGCCAAGATATCAGATTTATTTTCACAAGACCCATATATAATTCGCAATTCGCCCAAATCCATTTTGTGTTTGCCGATCGCCCGCCAATCTAAACCGATCGGTATTCTGTATTTGGAAAATAATTTAGCAACGGGAGCTTTTACGCAAACACAGCTTTCTGCGTTGGAAATCTTGTCTGCCCAAATTGCCATTTCCATCGAAAACGCTCGACTGTATCAAGAATTAGCCGAAAGCCGAGAACAACTCAATCTGGCATTACAGTCCGGAAAAATCGGCGTTTGGAGTTGGGACATCGCAAGCAACCGCGTGGAATGGGACGACCAAGTGTATCAATTGTTTGGAGTCCGCCGCGAAACATTTGAGTGCACGTTAGAAGCGGTGAGAAATTGCATTCACCCGGACGATCGCGAATATTTTACCCAAAACCTCAGCCAAACCCTGGCAGATGGGGTAGAGCATAATCTGGAATATCGGGTGGTGTTCCCCGATGGCACGATTCACTATATTACGGCGAGAGGTCGTCCTCTTTTTAACGAAACCGGTCAGCCGATTCGCATGACCGGGATCGTGCTGGATATTACCGATCGCAAACTGGCAGAAGAAGGACGATTGCAACTAATCCGGGAGCAAACAGCCCGCGCCCAAGCAGAAGCGGCTAATCGAATTAAAGATGAATTTTTGGCCGTGCTTTCTCACGAATTGCGATCGCCCCTCAACCCGATTCTCGGTTGGTCGCGGTTGCTGCGTACTCAGAAGCTGAACGAAGCAAAAACCGCCCAAGCTTTGGAGACGATCGAACGCAACGCCAAACTGCAATCCGAACTGATCGAAGACTTGCTGGACGTATCCCGGATTTTGCGGGGCAAACTCAGCCTCAATACGGCACCGATCAATCTGAGCGCCACCATAAAAGCTGCGATCGAAACCGTGCGTTTAGCCGCAGAAGCTAAATCTATTGAAATCAAGACCGCCATCGATCCTCAAGTCGGTCAGGTGCTAGGCGACTCGAATCGCCTCCAGCAGGTCGTGTGGAACCTCCTTTCCAATGGGGTGAAATTTACGCCGCCCGGTGGTCGAGTAGAAATTAAGCTCTCATCGGTTGCCGATCGTTTTTCATCGGGAAAAGATGGGCCAGCACAAATCACCACATACGCACAAATCACCGTCACCGACACCGGGAAAGGGATTCATCCCGATTTTTTACCCCACGTATTTGAATATTTCCGTCAGGCTGATAGTGCAACCACCCGCAAGTATGGGGGTTTGGGGCTGGGACTGGCGATCGTGCGTCACTTGGTCGAACTGCATGGCGGTACCGTTCGCGCCGAGAGTGCGGGGGAAGGTTTGGGAGCGACTTTTACGGTCAGGTTACCGTTGATACCCGCGCGATCTGATGCTAATGAAGAGATTCAACTGTTAGAATCCGCGCTCAATCTGAAAGGCGTTCGGATTCTCGTGGTTGATGACGATCGCGATACTCGCGAGTTCGTGGCTTTTGTCTTGGAGCAAGCCGGCGCTGGCGTCTTAACAGCTACTTCGGCGACTGAAGCATTAACCAAATTAACTCAGTATCAACCGCATCTGTTGCTGAGCGATATCGGGATGCCGGAAATGGACGGCTATATGCTGATCCGTCAAGTGAGAACTCTCCCACCGGAACGGGGCGGAAAAGTTCCCGCGATCGCGCTGAGTGCGTTTGCCGGAGAAATGAATCAACAGCAAGCTCTGGCTGCTGGATTTCAGATCCACATCTCGAAGCCGGTCGAACCGGATCGCTTGATCTCGATGATTGCCAGCTTAGTCGTTCATTGAATCGAACTCTTATTTTTCTGTATATGGCGATCGCCCCTGAAGATAATGGAGCGATCGCGTTTTTTGAGTATTCACCTTTAGACAGATTTTAAATTTTGCGAATTATCACCTTTACGGAAACGATCGTCTAGTTTTGCTGATTCGTATTTGCGTGAGAATCTACCCATCGAAATTCCGAATACCTTACTGATTCCCCAACCTACTTTCTGATTATTTTTTGGCGGTAGTTTAGCGCAGACTTCTTGCGGTGACCAGAAATGATCGTCAAAATCGTAATAACCCATTTCCATGACCTCTTAATTTCAACTTCAGACTATACAACACTAAGAAAGATTTCGCACGCAACTAATTAAATATGGATGAAAGATTTCCACTTAAAGTCAGCTTTTTGATAAAATCGCTACTTTTTATACCCCGTACTTATCTCTATAAACTAACTCGGTAACTTTAATTGGCAAAAATCCTACTAGCTGCTGATGTAAACATCAACAGAACTTTCATCCATGTTGAAGACTAACTTACCAGTTGTTCGGCTACCCTAATGGAAGAGCCTGATTTTATTGGTGGAATGTATATTTAGTTTTCTAAACTTACACTGCAATTACAAACTGTTTGCAAAGCAGCTTGATGTCTATCTCCCTTTAAAAGCTGCTATATGACTATACTAAGAGTTTTGACCGTTTTTTAACTGCGAATTTATACTGAATATTTGGTTCCGTATGCTCAACCTAATTTATTAGGTACTAGTACTGGAATTAGCATTATTAACTAAAGGAATATCAAGTTTCGATCGATAAATTTAAGGAAAAAATCAGGGAGATTTACATAGAGAAATTGCGATCGCCAACCAAACGCACTCACTAGTAAGGCGATGCCATGTTTTTTTCAATATTTACTGGGTAGCATCCCGTAGTATATTCTTCTACAGAAGAGCGAACGCTACTATATCCACATCATATTTTTAGAGTAACCAGCCACGGAACTAAAAATGCGATCGCATTTATCCACTATATATAGCAAACTAGACCCCTCCCAACCCTCCCCTTACCAAGGGGAGAGCTAATTCATTGTGATGAGAAAAAATTATTTTGGATAAATCTGCCTGTGGAAGAGTGGAAAAACTTAGTAAATTTCTCCCCCCTGCTCCCCAAATTTTCTTTGAACACAATGAATTAGCCCTGCCTTACCAAGGAGAGGGCTAGGGTGGGGTTCATTACTCCAATAGGATGGCGATAGATGATGTAGTTTTTTTGTCGCACCAACGAAAGCGATCGCCAATCCATGTAGCGAAAGAGGATTTCGTCTGTAGTATGCAGTGCGATAGACGGACGATCGCGCTGAAATGCTTGTCATTTGACGTTTTCAGGCAACAAAAGTACCTCTCGAAAAAATTTTTTCCCAAACCCTTGACACTTTTGTAGTACGTTATGTAGTATAAATGTATGGCGAGGGAGAGAGCCAAAAGCCTCACCCCAAACCCAATCGAACCTTGAAAACTAAATAATTTCACCCATTTCATTGTTAAGCCAAGAAGTTAACAGTGTAGGTAAAAAATACCTGGCTGTAACAAGTGCGGTTAGCTTATTTTGCGAACCAGCAACTTAATTAAATTTCTGATTAAGTAGTTGATTCAAAAAAAGATATGCTGATGCCAAAGGATTTAAGCTCAGTGAAAAGAAAGGTAATCAAATTGCGAGTGAAAACATACTTATTATGAAGGGAAATTCACCAGCAACCTGGAGTACTGAAAGAAACGCTGAGTAATTGGTTGGAACAATATTCTTTTCCAGAGAATATCGGAAAAACCAAACAAGCTGTTGCCGATGAAAAGCTGCAATACTACATCAAAATGCCAGCGTCAGAGGTCAACAGAGTTTAAATTCCACAAAGCATTATGCGATCGCAAGATAACCACACATCAAAAGAGCAGGATCGCGGAAACGGCGAAATGCTCGATTTATGGGGCTGTAGCTCAGTGGTTTAGAGTGCTTGTCTGTCGAACAAGCGGTCGCGGGTTCAAATCCCGTCAGCCTCGCTTAAATAGTCCCGTAGGCGAATAGATTAAGCCGTCTGCCCCTCAAGCAGAAGATTGCGAGTTTGAATCTCGTCGGGACTACCAAACGGTCAGGTCGCCAAGTTGGTAAGGCGTCGGTCTGCAAAACCGACTAGCGTGGGTTCAAATCCCACTCTGACCTTGGTATGAAATAGCAGCGTAGCTTAACGGCAAAGCCCCAAGCTCATAACTTGGTTAATGCGGGTTCGACTCCCGTCACTGCTACTAAATGCAGGGATGGTGTAACGGCAGCACAAGGGTCTCCAAAGCCTTTAGTCTGGGTTCAAATCCTAGTCTCTGCGTTCTACTGCGTGACCTCACAGAAGAAGCTTACAAACGGTTAATCGATCTTGCGATCGAAGTAGGTTCGACTCCTACAGCCTCCGCCAACTTGGAGGCTATTAAATAAAAAAATAAAGCTTCTCCAACTTGCACGAAGTAGATTTTGCCCCCGTGGACGAATGGTTAAGTCGCTGTTCTTTCAAAGCAGAGATTGCGGGTTCAAACCCCGTCGGGGGAATCATTTGGGTTGGCTCACCTATTGGCGTAGGTAGCTGTCTGTAAAACAGTAGCTTAAAGCGTTGCAAGTTCAAATCTTGCCCGACCCATTGCGGGATAGAGTAGTGGTCACTCATAGGTCTCATAAGCCTATCTACGAAGGTTCAATTCCTTCTCCCGCGTCCAATACGGAGAGGTGGCCGAGTGGCTTAAGGCGCTTTCCTGCTAAGAAAGAGCGGTGTAACAACCGTCGAGGGTTCAAATCCCTCCTTCTCCGTTTATCCCCCTGTAGCTCAGTCGGTAGTAGCGCTTGTCTGAAGAACAAGAGGTCGTCAGTTCGATACTGACCTGGGGGGCTGGCATTGCCTCATAGCTCAATGGCAGAGCGAGCGGCTGTTAACCGCGCGGTTGTAGGTTCAAGTCCTACTGAGGCAGCCATTTATTGCCGGGTAGACGAATCGGAAAAGTCGCATCGCTCTGAACGATGAGATTGCAGGTTCGAGACCTGCCCCGGCAGCCACTCATTGCCCTGTGGTGTAACTGGCAACATCTCCCGCTTTGAACGGGAAGAGTCCTGGTTCAAGCCCAGGCAGGGCAGCCAAATTTTGCTCCTGTAGCCCAACCGGAAGAGGTAGCAAGCTTAAACCTTGCGCGTTGCTGGTTCAAATCCAGTCAGGAGCATCAACGGGGTGTAGCGCAGCTTGGTTTAGCGCGTCTGCTTTGGGAGCAGAATGTCGCAGGTTCAAATCCTGCCATCCCGATATGCCCCTGTGACGTAACTGGAAACCGTCGCAAGCTCAAACCTTGCGTTTGCTGGTTCGAGTCCAGCCAGGGGTACTGAATCTTTGTTTGTACTGCTTTCACTTAGCAACAGACATTAGATTAAATTTTTTTAGCGTGTATGATAAAAAGGAGGAATGAAAAGAGATGACATTTTAAACAAAGAAGTCCAAATCAGGCAGTGGATTAGCGAACACCGTTCTAAGGCATTTATTTGCAGCCAACTGCACTGTAGACCTATGACCTTAGAATCCTATCTGGCTAAAATGAACATCGTCTACAAAGGCAATCAAGGTGGACGCGCACATAAAACTGGTCAACACAAGCCTGCAAGTGATTACCTTTACAAAGGGTCTTGTATTAATCCACATCTTTTGAAGCTAAAGTTGATTAGAGATGGCATCAAAATTGCAAAATGTGAGTCTTGTCAGGCCAGTAATTGGCTGAGTGGCAACGTTCCTTTAGAACTTCATCATATCAATGGCGATCGCCATGATAATAGATTAGAAAATCTTCAGCTATTGTGTCCTAACTGTCACGCTTTGACGGATAACCATGCAGGCAAGGCTCACAAAATATTGAAGCAGAAGTTAAAGTCGAAAGAAGTGATACAATCTGTTGATGAGAGTGAAGCTAACAATCGTTTCATCAGCATCCTGGTATTTGATAGCGCAGAAAGTCGCGATCGTTGGCACAAAATACCACTCGCACTTAGGCATTTAGTAAATAATGAAGATGGCAGTTACAGTTGCAAATTTGGACACGGAACTTGCTCGTACTGTGGCAAATTACTGGCTAGTCCAGGTTGCGATACTTACTGTTCTCAAAAATGCTACAGGTTAGCATCCCGGCGAATGGTAAGACCTTCTAAAGAAGAACTTCAAGAACTGATTTGGGCAAAACCAACTTCTCAATTAGCTAAAGAGTTCGGTGTCAGCGATAAAGCGATCGAAAAATGGTGTAAAGCTTACGGTATTCAGAAACCTCCTAGAGGTTATTGGGCAAAACAAAGGTCAACTTATGCTCCCGTGGCGGAATAGGAATACGCACTAGGCCGAGATCCTAGTTTTTTGCAGGTTCAAATCCTGTCGGGAGTACCTACTTAAGTTGTTGGCAGAGCGAATATGCAACTGCCTTGTGTATGGGGTATTGGCATAGCGGCTAGTGCATCAGACTTTTAATCTGACCCAGACAGGTTCGACTCCTGTATACCCCATGAATTTACTAAAATGAGAAAAAGAAGGAAGTGAAAATGTCTAGGATGCGATCGCGTCAGCGTTGCGTAGCAATATCGCAATTCCAAACTCTGCGAAACGATGACTTTCAAAGTTGTGTCAAAACAAACACTGCCCTGTGAACTCTGCGAACGAGAGATGGAAAGTTTAACTGCCCATCACCTTATTCCCAGACAAAGCACCAAACGCCAGAAAGTAGAAACAAGCCCAACAATTGATATTTGTTCGGCTTGCCATCGCCAAATCCATGCTTTATTTGATAACAAGTACCTTGCCAAAGAACTAAACACCTTAGAAAAGCTGAGGAAAGCACCAGAAATGCAGAAATTCCTTGCTTGGGTTAAGAAGCAAAATCCCGATAAACGGGTAACAGTTCATCGGCAAAAATAAGAAAGATTTCGCTTAATTGAATTGATTTAAAGAAGGATAAAAGATAATTTTTTCATCCTTTATCCTTCATACTTTAAACTTTTCTTGCCCTTGTAGCCCAACAGGAAGAGGTGCCTCGCTTAGAACGAGGAGGTTACTGGTTCAAATCCAGTCAGGGGCATTTGGTGACATTGCAGGGATGGAGCAAAGGCGGCTCATCAGGTTCATACCCTGAATATCAGACAGGTTCAATTCCTGCCCCTGCCACCAAATTCCAGGTGTGCTGTCAATGGCAAGCATAAGAGCGTCGTATCCTTCTAATGGGAGTACTTAGGCAAAGCTTGAATTTCCTCCCTCCCAAATTTGAAGTTGTCTGTCAGCAGCAACTATGCAATTGAGAAACTTGGGTGGATGCAGGAAGTTGTCATAAGCTAATGCCATCTGTCTGGCAGCTTCATGATAGGGAACTCGCCCTATTCCTGTACCTAATCCGGGACACGCAACGCTACTAATTTTTCGATCGGCATATTGATTGTGCCGTCGGACAGCGAGAAGCATTGCCCACATTGCCACGTATGGAATGTCCGTACCAGCAATAGACATTGGTACTCGCATGGTGGGTGTGTGAGCGAGGAAAGGATGCTTTGGATGATCGGTTTCCACGATAAACGATGTTCCAACAGGCTGTTCGCCTAGAAATTCATCTAGGATATGCTGCTGAACTTTTGTCATCAGAGAACGACCAAAGAACCTCACGATCGCGGCATCCATGCCACCATCCATCATACCAAATGAATTGGCAGGGCTAACTAGACAGTCAAACTTTGGCAACCACTCGAAATAGTTATTGACTATTTCAATGTTGGGTAAATAACTGAAATGATGTTGGAAAGCTGCAAAAAGTTGCGAACTAGGAGCTACAAGTATTAGCTTCAAATTGTGAACTTACCTCCGCTTAGAACATTATTTTAGTTGCGAACTAAGGCGAGAGTCAACTTGCTTTAAACTGAGTGGCGATCGGTTGTGATGCAGGTGTGGTGTCAATGGCAACACAGCAGTCTTGTAAACTGCCTATGCGAGTTCAAATCTCGCCTCCTGCTTGTACTGTAGACAAAGTTTATTGGGAGGAGTTTAAAACATGAGGCTAGTTGCCATAGCGCAAGATACTCTCAAAATAATGGAAGCAGGTTATTACCTATCTCCTAGTGGCGAACAGGTGAATATTGCGCGAGAATTAGCATCGTGTATCGCTCAAACTAAATGCTACGATCCCGATCGTCTCGCACAGATCCAAAAAGAAGTTCTCGCTAGCACTCCGAACTTCTCCCATACTGAATTTACAGTCAGAAACGAGACAACATTGATGGGAGCAGAAATGATGGCGCAAACCCAACAATTTGCAAAAATTGGCGTTCTCAATTTTGCTTCTGCGAAAAACCCCGGCGGTGGATTTACTAGAGGCGCTCAAGCGCAAGAAGAAAGCTTAGCAAGGAGTTCTGGACTTTACAAAAGCTTGTTGAAATGTCCTGAATACTATGAGTTTCATCGCGCTAATCGATCGCTATTGTATTCCGATCGCATAATTTATTCACCCGGTTGTCCAATTTTCCGCAAAGATGATGGAACTTTACTAGAAATACCCTATCTAGTAGATTTTATCACCAGCCCAGCGCCCAACGCTGGTGAAGTTGCAAACAAACAATCTCAGGATTTGGGAAAAATACGCGAAGTTCTCTATGTTCGCGGTGCTAAATTGTTAAGTTTAGCTGCTTACCATCATTGCGATGCGTTAGTTTTAGGTGCTTGGGGTTGTGGTGTATTCAGAAACAATCCGGCAATGGTCGCGCAAATGTTTGCAGATTTATTATTAGCAAACGGTCAATTTTGGGGAAGATTCAAAAGCGTACTTTTTTCGGTTTTGGATACGAGAGGAGAAAGAAAAATATTTACAGAATTCTCTAATCGTTTTGGATCGAATTGATGAAATAAATCCGATCCTTTGAAACTTTGAATATGCGGATATGGTGTAGCGGTAGCATTCGAGTCTTCCAAACTCTAGGCACGAGTTCGAGCCTCGTTATCCGCTTTCAAAAAATGCGGGTGTGATGTAATGGCTAGCATCTGAGTGCGCCACACTCAGCGCATGGGTTCGAGTCCCGTCATCCGCTTGAGAACAATTTGGGAGTATAGCTCAATGGATAGAGTTTCAGGTTTCGACCCTGAAGGTTGTAGGTACCGCTTCGCGGAAGCAAGCTACGAGTCTTACTACTCTCGCTGTTCTTAGTCCTGTAGCTCAACGGTGGAGCATTTGCCTTACAAGCAATCGGTTACAGGTTCAAATCCTGTCAGGACTACCAATTATGAGAGTGTAACTCAACTGGATAGAGTGCCAGCTTACGAAACTGGTTGTTGCGGGTTCAAGTCCTGCCACTCTCGCTTTGTGGGAATGTAGCTCAATGGATAGAGCGCGAAGCTTCTACCTTCGTTGGTGTGGGTTCAAGTCCTACCATTCCCGCTGGAAACTTTAGTTTTGTTTAAAAGAGGTGAGTTAAATTGATTTGTTAATTTTTACAGAAATGGCGATCGCGAAGCGTGCCGTAGGCATATCGCACTTTACAGCGTGACCTCACATCCGAGAGCCTACATACTTTAGTACGAGAGGAAAAGTAACGCTGCTCAAAAATGCAGTGGGCGTGTGCAAACGGGGAGTGCGAAGAACCCGATAGGTGGGCTTGGAGGTAGCCATCCTTTAAAGAGTGTGTAACAACTCATCGGCGGAGTCCCTCTAGTAGCTGAGAAAACGCAAAATGCTCTGGTAACTTGCACGCTATTTTATCTGAGTGCGATCGCATTCAAAACACAAAACATGGGTCTGTAGCTTAATTGGAAAAGCGTCTACCTTGCAAGTAGAAAGATGTCAGTTCGATTCTGACCAGTATCCACCAAAAATGGGGTCATAGCTCAATTGGCAGAGCGCTTGCCTTGCACGCAAGAAGTTAGGAGTTCGATTCTCCTTGACTCCACTGATGGTGTCTGAAGCCAAAGCGGTGGCGGCGCTTGTTTGTGAAGCAAGTAATAGCGGGTTCAACTCCCGTCTGACACCCCTGAATGGAAGCTGCTGCCGAGAGGACGGCAACCTGCCTCGAAAACAGGAGTGCAGTTGACAACTGTAGAGGTTCGACTCCTCCAGTTTCCGTTATCAAACATGGAAGATGCCGCTGAATGGACGGCAACTGCTCTTGAAAAGCAGGGCAGGGTGACACCTGGGGGTTCGAGCCCTCCATCTTCCTTTAACCACCGGAGGCGGAAATAGTGACGCGCACAGCCGATAACTGTGTCTTAGAAGGGGCAGTACCTTCCCGGTGGACTGACTAAGGAACTGAGCCGATTTTCATTCAGAGGTCGGATAGTGCCAAAATTAAAACAGTTCCGATATTCGGAAAGTTATTCTCAAGCCTTACATAGCATACCGACCAGCTATATTCTAAAATAAAATAGTGGGTGTTTTGAGGATAAAATAATTTTTCCGACAGGCAAACAAGGAAAATCTTGCATTATAGTTTGTCAATACTTAACGAACTTCTATTGTTCTATAGAGCTTATTCGTTTTGATGAACGTACAGGCATTGTATATATTTTTGTATCTGAAGAACTACAAGTAGTTATTTACCGTGACGGAAATTGGAGGTTTAGATGAAACCAGATTTTGACACGATGAGTATTGCCGAACTTCGAGCTTACTTCCTTTCCCACCGCGACGATAACGAAGCGTTTTACAAGCTTGCCGATCGCCTAGAATCTAGTTCTGAAGATACTGAACTTTATCCCTGCCCAGATACTTCAGAGAATATCGCTACTATGGAAGCAGCTATTAGGAAGCAAATTAATAAATTGGATGAGAAGCGCAAAGAATAAAATCCGCAATAGTAAATGCAGAGTGAGTATATAGCTTGTTCGATCGATCGGAACTCCAGAGATTTCGAGCATCTTAATATTATTGACAAATTAAATAATTACAATTGCCGGATGATATCGCAATTCGATGATGGTTATGGTTTTATACGATCGCAGTTACAGCCATAATACCGATCGAGTTCCCACATTTTCCCTTAACCACCGGAAGCCAAAAACGACCAATCTATGAATTCTCAACAAGTAGAGCTATACAAACGAATTCAGGCGTTTTCGTTAGACCAACCGGATTCACAGTTAACTTTCAGCAAGCGGTTGGCAAGGGACAATGGCTGGTCGTTGAACTATGCTCAGAGAGTGATTGAGGAATACAAGAAGTTTGCATTTCTAGCAGTTGCAGCAGGGCATCCAGTCACACCATCAGAGCAAGTAGATCGTGTTTGGCATTTGCATTTGAGCTACACGCGATCGTATTGGGAAGAATTTTGTCCACAAGTTTTGCAGATGCCGTTGCATCATGATCCAACTCGTGGGGGACAAACTGAAAGCGAGAAGTTTGCTAATTGGTATAGCAAAACCTTAGAGAGCTACGAGCATTTTTTTGGGCAAATTCCTCCAGCAGATATTTGGTCTACACCAGAGGTTCGTTTTGGGCGAGACATACATTTTGTGCGAGTGAACACGCAACAGAACTGGGTGTTGCCAAAGGTACAAATTCAGAGAGTGCTGACTGCAAGCATCGCCATCGTTTTAGCTGTGATACTAGGTAGCTGTTATATAGGAACCTCTAAAATTAGTATCAATCCGATCGCAGGGATTCTGCTCATTTTTATTTGCGTTGCAGCAGGATTAGGATTTATACGTTTTCTTATTGGTATCTTAGATTTCCTCAAAAATCCAAAAGCTTCTCGCATTGGCGGATGGGGCGGTAATGGTTGTGGCGCTGTCGGTTGTGGAGGATGGGGAGATTCTGCTGGTAGTTATCATGGTGGTGGTGGCTGCGGCGGTGGTGATGGCGGCGATGGTGGCTGCGGCGGTGGTGGTGGCTGCGGCGGTGGTGGTGGCTGCGGCGGTGGTGGTTGTGGCGGTGGATAGCTTTCTAACAATTGTGACAACTTTACAAGACTAATCTTCAAGTTTGAGGCGTGGCGATGCAATATCCCGACTCGAAAGTTTTACATCCAATGGATGGTTTTCCCCCAATTTGTTTCATCAAAAATGTTGTTTCAAATCCTAATATCATCATTGGCGACTACACTTCTTACGACGCTCCAGAAGACTCGGAAAAATTTGAGCGAAATCTCCTTTATCATTTTCCCTTTGTTGGTGACAAATTAATCATCGGCTTATAATTTGAAATATGAAAGTTTCCCTTGCCTGCCGGATGCAGAACTGTTTTTCCTAAAGACGGTATTGCCAGGTTCGACTCCTGGGTAAGGGGTTTTGGAAGGTGCAGCTTTTTGCTGTAGAGATGTCCTGCGGGAAGACATTCCTTTAGGATTTCTCTACCTTCCATTTTTAGTAGCTCTCAGTTCATTGAATTGAGAGCGCGATCGCTCATTCCATAACAACAACAAAAGGAGGGCCTAAAGTGCATGGCACGCACCAAATTTGAGCGGACGAAACCACATATTAATATCGGCACGATCGGTCATGTCGATCATGGCAAGACTACTTTGACCGCAGCAATTACTAAGACCCTGGCAGCGTTGGGAAAAGCTAAACCGCTAGGCTACGAACAAATTGATGCTGCGCCGGAAGAACAAGAACGGGGTATTACTATCAATACCGCTCATGTTGAGTATGAAACAGATACTCGACACTACGCTCACATTGATTGTCCCGGTCATGCCGACTATGTGAAAAACATGATTACGGGTGCTGCTCAAATGGATGGTGCCATTCTGTTAGTTTCAGCAGCAGATGGTGTGATGCCGCAAACTCAGGAACACATCTTACTGGCACGTCAGGTTGGAGTTCCTTACCTTGTCGTTTTTATGAATAAGAAAGACATGGTAGAAGACGATGAACTTTTGGAATTAGTAGAACTAGAAATTCGCGACCTTTTAAGTGCTTATCACTTTCCTGGAAATGAAATTCCCATTGTGGCAGGTTCTGCACTCAAAGCGTTGGAGAAGATGACTGCTAATCCTAAAACTCAGCGGGGTGAGGATGAGTGGGTCGATCGCGTTTATGCACTGATGGATGCGGTAGACTCTTACATTCCTACGCCAAAGCGGGAAATCGATCGACCTTTCCTAATGCCGATCGAAGATGTATTCTCGATCAAAGGTCGGGGAACGGTTGTTACAGGTAAGATCGATCGAGGCAAAATCAAAATCGGCGATGAAGTTGAACTGGTCGGTCTGAACAATACTCTGCGTGCAACAGTTATCGGCATAGAAATGTTCAGGCAAGTTCTGGATGAAGCAATTGCTGGAGAGAACGTCGGTTTGTTGCTGCGGGGTATCCAGAAGCATGAAGTTGAACGAGGAATGGTCGTTGCCAAACCGGGTTCAATTACACCTCATACTAAGTTTGAGTCTGAGATGTACGTGCTGACGGAAAAAGAAGGGGGTCGCAAAACGCCGTTCTTGCCTGGTTATCGTCCTCAGTTTTTCGTGCGAACCACTGATGTGACAGGAACGATCGAATCCTTCACGACAGATGATGGCAGTGTAGCTGAGATGGCAGTACCAGGCGATCGCGTTAACATGACTGTTGAACTACTCGATCCAATTGCGATCGAGCAAGGTATGCGCTTTGCTATTCGTGAAGGCGGTCGCACGATCGGCGCTGGCATTGTCTCCAAAATCTTGAAGTAGATTTCCTCCAGACAAACAGGTGCAGAAAGCTCACTTAGCCCGGAACTTAAGTTCTGGGCTAATAGCTTAAGTCTTCTAAAAGAGGACTGGAATAAAAATTTTAGTTCTTTAAAAAAAGACTTAAGTCATCAAGATTGAGTACGCTAAATCATATCGTTAATAGCAGCGTTCAAAGCATAGCTTGCAATTTCTTCTACTGATGCTGGTAAAAAAGTAGCGCTAGATATTTGCAACCGTTGAACTTTGCCATCAACACACTAATTATGCGATCATGTCTATATGCAGTAGTATGGCAAGGAGATCCACAGTATTTTACGCCCTTCATTGTCAGATAATTAAATAATCAATATTGGAGATGATATGAAACTAAACCAGTTAATTGCTGTATTACAGTCTGTTAAAGCAAATGCCACTAAAGGCAAAACCGAAATCTATCAACTCTCTCAGAAAAGTGGACTCTTTCAAGGATTGAGTAGAACTTATCAGCCTAGAGAAGAAGATGGATTTGTTTATCCTCCTGAGTCTCAGAAATTGACGCTGAAGGCTAACGAGTTGATTGATAAGTTTGTGCAATCTTGCTCTGAATATTTAGACCTAGCAGCTACTCAAGACTATGCTAATACTGAGGCTAAAGCATCGGTTGTTGTGGATGGGCAAACTATTCTTGCAGATGTTCCTGTTTCCTATCTATTATTTCTTGAAAAGCAGCTTCAGGATGTGAAGACATTTATTACTTCATTACCCGTACTTTCTATCGACAAAGACTGGCAACATGACCCCAATCGAGGATGCTATGTCACCAGTCCTAAAGAAACTGTGAAAACTAAGAAAATCACTGATTTTGTCGTTGCTTATGAAGCAACAGAACATCATCCCGCTCAAATCAAAGAAGTTTCTAAAGACGTTGTGGAAGGTATCTGGAGTTTAATTGAGTTCTCAGGAGCGCTGCCTCAAGACCGCGTGAATTTATTGCTTCGTAGAGTGGATATGCTGCAAAAAGCGGTGATTCAAGCTAGAGAGGAAGCGAACGGTAGGGAAGTGCAGCAAAAGCAAGTTGCTAGGGCAATTTTTAGCTACTTATTTGCAGATTAAACTATAATGAATTTGGAG
>CAZJJR010000045.1:20513-29433 GCA_964546365.1 uncultured bacterium
GGTATTTGCAGGTTCGACTCCTGTCCCCCAGCTTATCTGGGGGTAGGCAAATTGGTAAAGCCACCCTGGTGCGTCAATCTCAGAATCAAGCTCAGGCTATTGCTCCAAGTTCATTTTTGAAAACTCGCTCCCTGTATCGCTCTCCGTAGGACAAAGCTAGTGAGACGCGGGTTCAAATCCCGTCCTCTGCTCCAAATATGCAGAGGTAGTTTAGTGGAAAAACCTCAAAGCATCAGATTGATTCTGCGGAAACTGGAAATCAAAAGACAGGATCGGCGTTCCAAAACTTCCCCGGCATTCAGGATACGAGTGCCGGGGTTTTAACATGAGACAATTGTTTGTGAGGATCAATCTCCGTCTCAGTACATTCTGTTGATGCACCACGTTTAAAGATATTTACTACCGCTGAATGCGATCGTACTCCTTCACATAGAGTTTTAGCCAGAGATATTTCCTCAGTTTCTGTTTCCCAAAGGTTAAATATGCGAAAATTGAAATATTATGTTGCTACCACACTCGACGGGTTTATTGCTCGCGAAGACGGCACCTGGGATTGTTTTATTCAGGAAGGCGAGCATATAACTGATTATTTTGAATCTTTGAAGTTATTTGATGCCGTTATAATGGGGCGAAAGACTTACGAAGTAGGGCTAAAGGTTGGCGTTACCAATCCTTATCCAACAATGAAACAATACGTTGTCTCGCGCACGATGAAAGTAAGCCCAGATGAGAATGTTGAACTGGTGTCAGAGAACGTAGTTGAGGTAATCAAAAATTTAAAAAATGAACCGGGAAAAGACATTTATCTCTGCGGTGGCGCGGATTTAGCTGCTATGCTTTTTGCCGAAAATTTGATTGATGCAGTCATCTTAAAAGTGCATCCGGTACTGATTGGTTCGGGTATTCCGGCTTTTAAAGAAATTGTTAGGCAGACCAATCTAGAATTAATTGACAGTAAGACGTTTAAAACGGGTGTTGTAGTTCTTCATTATGAGGTAAAAAATTGAAGCTAGGACTGATGCTGGCTTTTTGGTATAAGTAGATGAGGAAGTGGAGTAATGCTTCGACTCAAAGCTATAGCGATCGCACTTCGCTTAGCCAAGCCTACCAATATTACTCTCATTTTACAGTAAAAGTTTCATCAACTTTAAGTTAAAGATGCAATATCCCGATCCGAAAAATTTACATCCAATGCAGGGGTTTCCCCAAGTTTGTTTTATCAAAAATATTGTCTCAAATCCCAACATTATTATTGGAGACTACACTTATTATGACGATCTAGAAGATTCAGAAAATTTTGAGCGTAATGTACTTTATCATTATCCCTTTATTGGTGACAAGTTAATCATCGGTAAATTTTGCGCGATCGCTACAGGTGTAAAATTCATTATGAATGGTGCTAATCATAAAATATCTGGCTTTTCGACCTATCCATTTAGCATTTTCGGTTATGATTGGCAGCGCATTACACCTCAACCTGATGAATTCCCTTTCAAGGGGAATACTGTAATTGGCAATGATGTATGGATTGGATATTCATCTGTCATTATGCCGGGAGTTAAAATTGGCGATGGTGCAATTATTGCTGCTAAATCTGTAGTTACTAAAGATGTTAAACCTTACACGATTGTAGGAGGAAATCCTGCTCAGGTAATCCGACAACGTTTTCCTGATGAAATTATTAATGTTTTATTAGAAATAGCTTGGTGGGATTGGGATATTGAAAAGATTACGAGAAATTTAGAGAAAATTGTTGGTGCGGATATTGAGGCATTAAAAATTTGTGTGTGATTGAGGGAGCGGCTGTAGCTAAAATAGATATATTTGTTGGATACTGATATAGGTTAATTGCATGGACATTACAGCTACTTTAAGGGAGATCGCAACCCTAAGCATTGAAGATCGCATCGATCTTGTGCAAGCAATTTGGGACAGTATTGCAGCAGAACAAGCTTACCCTAATCTGACTGAAGCTCAACAGAAAGAACTCGATCGCCGTATTGCCGATTACGAAACTAATTCCGATAACGTATTGACATGGGATGAAATTAAAGCCTCTATCAGAAAACGACCATGACGAGGAGTTTAACTTATCTGTAGCAAAAATATTACAGAATATTATGAATGACTTTTCACAAGGTTCTTTGGAGTAAAACGCAGGCTAATCCATGCCCAGGAAAATTCGGGAGTTAAAAGCCCAGATTGCCCGTGAAGGTTTTGTTTATTTGCCTAAGCGCGGCAAAGGTAGTCATGAACGTTGGCGACATCCTTTGCTCAGAAAAACGCTGACTATTCCGGGCAAAGATGGTGACGATGTACCAATCTACTTAGAAAAACAGTTAGCAAAATTATTAACAGAACTGGAAGAGTTACGGGAGGACGAGGATTTATGAGTCGATACAGCATGATTATTCAATGGTCTGATGAAGATAGACTTTTCCTAGTTACTATTCCAGAATTTGCCGATCGCGTTGTCATGCCTTGCGCTCACGGCAAAACTCGTGAGGAAGCACTTCGTAACGGCGAAGAAGTGATTGAAATGTACTTGGAAGCTTGGCAAATAGAAGGTGAACCTATCCCTGAACCTAACACGCTTCAAACTGCCTGAGTATCGGTTCACCTTTATGGTTCACCTAGCTGGGTGAGGTTTCATCTAGACCGCCTTTGTAGTATGGAGTAGTATTCAAGGCAATCTTTATGATTACTCTGACGATGCGCCCTTATGCGGGTGAAACTGACTTGGAAACGATCGCACATCTGCTCAACACCTGTGAAGAAGTCGATCGCTTAGAACAGGGTACCTCAGTATCGGAACTTCGCACAGATTTTGAGAACCCATCAATCGATAAAGCACGGGATATCAGACTTTGGGAAGATGCGGATGGAAACTTAATTGGCTTTGGTCAGTTATGGATACCAGAATCAGGCAAAATAATTGATGGTTGGTTGTGGTATTGCGTTCATCCTCATAGTCGCGGGAAGGATCTGGAAAAGCAGATTTTTGCTTGGGGTGAACAGAGAATGCAGGAGGTTGCACGCGATCGCAATGTGCAGGTGAAACTGGGTTGCAATGCTCGCAATGACGCGCCGTATTACATAGATGTAGCAGAAAATAACGGTTACAGGGCCGATCGCTTTTTCTACCAAATGAAGCGCAGTCTCGTCGAACCGATTCCAGAACCGCAGTTCCCAGAGGATTTTAGCCTCCTAGCAGCCGCAGGTCATCAAGATGCTGAAGCTTTTGTCCAAATGTACAACCAAACCTTCATCGATCACTGGAATCACCATGATTTAACGGTGGAACGGGCTAAGTACACCCTGAGTAAACCGAATTATCGACCGGAATTCGACTTAGTTGCAGTTGCGCCCGATCGCACATTTGCAGCCTTTTGCTTCTGCATGATTTACCCAGAGGATAACGAACGTAGCGGACGCAATGAAGGCTGGGTGGCTAGTCTCGGTACTCGGCGCGGTTTCCGCAAAATGGGGTTAGGACGAGCCATGTTACTGACTGGTATGCAGCGATTGAAAGCAGCAGGGATGGATACGGCGAAACTCGGCGTCGATACCCAAAATCCCAACAATGCGCTGCGACTTTACGAGTCGGTTGGTTTTGAGAAGGCTGAAACCTGGGTTTATTACGTCAAGGATCTGTAGCGATCGCATTCTCAAAAAAAATTTTTCCAGCCTCTTGACACTTTTGTAGTATCTATGTAGTATTAATTATGTGGCAAGCAAACAAGAGGCTCAAAACTCTATTTCTAACGGCCATCCGAACCTTGAAAACTGAATAATAACTTGGCAATTTCAAAGGACGTTCAGCGGAATCTCTCACAGAGAGGAATTTGACCATGCTGTTACTTTACACTAGGCTCTTTGGTCTTCCGAAGACTAATTCAGAGTCAACAAACAGGTTTACTAAGGTTACGTCCAGTCCGTCTGAAAAGGAATTAGAACAAAACGGTTCTAATACTTTAAGACACGCCCGACTTACTGATTCCCTCAGAAAAGTCAGACAAGACTACCATTTAGAACGGCGTTTTTTGCTGTAATTCACTTTTTTAAATACTATATATAAGGAGGTGCGAGATGGTTCATATTCGATTTGAAGGTCGTTCCTATGATATTGCAGAGCCTCAGCTAGGCGTCACCGCAGGTATGAACGACACTGCCATCAAAGAACGCCTCGCACGGCATTTTGATGTAAATTGCGATCGCTTTCAGCCTTACGTAGTCGATCGCAGACCTAGCGGCGATTTGATTGTACGCCCAGAAGCGGTTTACGGTTAACAAAAAGCTTTTGTTCCGCACCCCGACGCGAAAAGCATACACACATTTGGGTTCTAGCTCCGAAAGGATTGTGGGTTCAATTCCCACTAAAGACCTTGGTCTTTATGGCGAAATGGTAAACGCACTGGAAGTTGTGAAACGGCTTTTTAAACTTGTGCGGAACAACCTTTAAAAACTTTTTGCTGGAAGGGAGGTAGAACCTCCCGCCTTTCGTTTCCAGGTTCAACCTGGGAACGAGAAAAAATCAAAATTCTTCTATCCCGCGCCCTAACGAGTGAAGCGTACATACATCTGGTTTGCGTAACCGGAGGTTGTAGGTTCGAGTCCTACCAGCTGGACTAAATGCGGCTGTAGCTCAATGGATAGAGCGCTAATGTTTAACGCTTGATTGACTTGTGCGGGATAGATAAAAAGGTAGTTAAAAGTTCTCTTCGCGCCCTAATTTAGAAAGCTTACATACTAGCTCATTTGGTAGAGCGATCGACTGATAAGCGATTGGTAGTGGGTTCAATTCCCGTGTATGAATCAACAGCTTTTTTAACTCGCGCGAAGTGGTATTAACTGCCATAAATTATTATGTTTATCGGCTGATTGCCATTAAGTTTTTTGTTCCGCACCCTTACTTGAAAAGCTTACAAACATTCGCTTCATCAGCGAGGAAAATGTAGGTTCGATTCCTACCACCGCCACTTTTAAGGCGGTGTTGAGCAACGGAAGCTCACCAGTTAAAAGCTTTTCTAACTCGTGCGGAATCAACATCGTTAAAATTTCCGTTTCGCGCCCTAACGAACAAAGCATACACACAAGTTAATCGATTGGTCGTAGGTTCAAATCCTATCAGCCCCGTTCGAGGGGCTGTAGCTCAGGGGTAGAGCAGTCGGAGTGATAAAAGCTTTGGCAACTTGCGCGGAACTTACTATTTCCAAAAGTTGCAATTTTTGCTTCGCATCCTAACAGAAAAAGCATACACACTTTTCGTAACTATAACGGCCCTAAGGTAGCGATGTTCGAGCGATCGACTAGCGAAGCATTCCAAGTCTCACGTTAGATGAGGTTTGCGCGTCCACTGCCAGAAAAACTGGTAAGAACGGCAGTTGTGTCTTCGCTTTTTCGACTTGTGCGAAGCAACTTTAAAAATTTCACTCCGCGCCCTAACTGAGAAAGCTTACATACTAGCCTAGTGGTTTAAGGCACTTGACTCATAATCAAGCAACCTCTGAAAAAGGTTCGCGGGTTCAAATCCTGCGTATGACGAAACAGCTTTCTCAACTTGCGCGGAGTATCAAATTTCCATATCCAATTTGAAAAAATAAGTTAATCCAATGATTAAACATACCTTAAATCTAACTTGCAAATTTATTAACCAATATTCAACTATAAATCATGGATGTTTCTCTGTTAGAAAAGCAATTCAATGAAATCGGAGCTAGACTCAAACTAGAAACCAGAAATACAGGATTTAGTATTGATATCTTATCCGATCGCAAAGGAGAATACTTTTGTCTTGAATTGAGCGATCGCAATGAATTAGACGTAAAAGTCATAGATACTCAACCCCAGGAACGACATCTACTTTTGATGCTGCGTGAAAGCGATCGCCATCGCATTACCAAACATAAATTCCTGTGCGGACATGATGAAAGACACTGGTTTGTAGCCGCCGTTCCCGGACGAGGTACCAAAGATGTGAATTCTGCAATGGAAGCTCTCAAACCTCCGAGCGTTCGTTACCACCAATATCGTCAAGGATTAAAGAATTCTCAATTAAAACGGCGAAGAAATAAAGCTTACATTCGACAAGGTGAATGGTTTTTTATTCCCATCGAAGGATTCAATCCACCAGGAAATTTAATCCTCAAAAACGAACCTATTAGTCGAGGCTTTGGTAGCAAACCCCATATCTGTGAATTCGTCTACCGTTCTGGAGGAGAAACAGTTTATGTTTGTTACGAATTTCCGAACGGAATTACTCAAGCAGAATACAACACTCTTTGTAATCAAAACCCCAAGTATCGTAAACGCAATTGGAAAGTGATGGTACGGGAACCCAAAGTTTATGCAAAAGGCAAAATCTCTCATCTAGATCACGCAACAATTGTTTTGAATGGTTGGCATCAAGTTGAAATGAACTTAGAATTTCAGGCTCCCTCAAAGCAAAATGTGAAGTTTCTAGATTAAGCCTCATCAAAATTTTAAACCTGCAAATCCCATAAAGCGAAAAGGTTGATTAATGAGCGAACACCGCTTGGGTGAAATTGTGATCGAACGCCCTCGTGGAGGGATGAGAATAAGCGCCAAGAAGCTAAAAGGCTACAAAAAAACTCTCCATCAAATTACTCAAGAAGCAACTGAAGATGGATTGTTATCTCCTTATTTGATCAAGATTAGGAAACGCACGAAGCACTTCTCAGACCATCTGGGGCCATTGCGTCGCTGGTTACGTTCTAAAGTAGGACAACGTTGGGATGCTGTTTATAAAGAATTATGCCAGCAGATTGAAATGAGAACGCTAATCGGGCAGCATCTTATGCTCCATGTATGGCAATATGTGGAACGAAATGTTGATTTGATTGATGGAGTTCCTTATCCTAAAAAGAGGTACTCGTACTCAGAAAATCGTCCGATTGGTTATTGGCGTGATGAGCTTTATGTCCATCCCGCTACTGGGATTCTCTGCGTAGCCAAGAGAACGCCAAATAAAGATGTCAAAAACCATCGTAAACAGCAAGATGATGTGGTGGCGATCGGCCCTTATCATCAATATCGCAAAATAAATGATGTGTGGTATTTGGTGACGCTAAAAGATATTCCAGAAATGGGAAAACCTACAGATATCTTGCAAAAAAAAGCGATCGAATCTTGGACGGGAAAACAACTATACGGCAGGGAAGTCTACGCTATTAGCAAACAGCAGTGTAGCAAGAAAGAAATTAAATTTATCTTGCAGCAACTTGCTAAACATTAAAGTTTTTCACTCCGCGCCCTAATTTAGAAAGCTTACATACTAGCCGAATGGTACAGGCGCTTGACTTGAGATCAGGATAATGCGGGTTCAAATCCTGCGTATGAACAAACGGCTTTCTTAACTTGCGCGGGGTGTTAATTAATAAAGAATTCAGGAGTCAGAATTCAGAATTCAGAATGAATTGGAGTTTGACTACTAAGTAGGTGCAGGAGTTTTAAACTGCCACTAATTGATTCTGGCTCCTGAATTCTAAGTTCTGAATTCTTATTCATCATTCATTGGAGGTAGCAATGTCTGCCAAAACTATGGAAATTGTGGAAAAATTGAAGTCGCTGAATTCTCTGGAAACTTCCCAACTAGTTAAGCAGATAGAAGTTACCTTCAATGTAGATGCTTCAGCTAGAAAAACTGTTAATATTCTCCCTGTCATCATCGATCCGATTTGGGATGAACCAGAGGAAACAGTTTTTGATGTAATTCTGGAAGAATTTCCTAGCGAACAAAAGATTGCGGTTCTCAAAGTTATCCGAAGTCTGACAGGTTTTGGACTGAAGGAAGCGAAAGATTTGGTTGACTCAGTTCCGCAAGCGGTGAAATTTGCGATCGCACTTCCCGAAGCCGAAGACATCAAGCGGCAACTAGAAGCAGTGGGTGCAAAAGTTTCTCTCAAGTAATTCTCACTATGAACGAGAAAACAGCTACGTATAAAACGCTGGATCAAATAGATAATCTCATTCGCGCTTTTAAGGAATGTAGGTTAACTAGGAGTGAATGGAACCATCCAGCACATTTAACAGTTGCGCTTTGGTATCTGTTTCATTACTCGGAACTAGAAGCAACACATTGCATTCGGGTTGGTATTCAACGGTATAATGCTGCCCTTGGTATTCAAACAACAGCAAATAGCGGTTATCACGAAACGATTACGCTATTTTGGATTCGGATCGTCAGCAATTTTCTAGCTAATGAACGTGTTAATCGCTCGATTGTTGATTTGGCTAATAAATTGATCCGAATTTACGATAACAAGCATCTACCGTTTGAATATTACAGTTGCGATCGCCTGATGTCTTGGGAAGCTCGTACAAACTGGGTTGAACCAGATTTAAAACCCGTTTGTAGTAAGGACTTTAGTCCTTTCTCTTCTTAATCTGAGGACTGAAGTCCTCACTACGAACTTGCTCATCTGCTCGTTCCCAGGTTCTACCTGGGAATGCAGTTTTGGAGGCTCTGCCTCTAGCAAGTACAGGAGGCAGAGCCTCCAGACTTTCGTTACCAGGCTCCAGCCTGGTAACGAGGCGAAATTATCAAAATTGGCAGTTATCGCCGCGCCCTAACTGGGAAAGCTTACATACTACCCTGTCACGGTAAAAAAACAAAGCTTTCCGAACTCGTGCGGTTTCTAATTAATATTATGCGTGCGATATCTGCCTCCTTAATTCACATCATTATAAGGAGGTTGCCATGAATACAGCAGAACGCGATTTGCGTTTGGAAATGTTAAATAGCTTGCTTACTACACCTCACCGCAAGCTGGAACAAGTATCTGAAATTCACAAGCTAATTATCGAACTCGATCCGATTTTTTACGGACATTTAGCGGTTTGGTATCAGCATAATGGGGATGTGCGCGACCATAAGGAAGTGTTTGTAGGTAATTTGCTC
>CAZJJR010000046.1:0-25850 GCA_964546365.1 uncultured bacterium
TAAATAAGGTGCATATAGCTTTTGCCGTTGTAAATACAACTTTGTTCTGCCAACAGGTAAATTAGTGATGGTAAACAAGTTATTAAAATGAATATTAAAATGTTCTTGCAAAAATTGCTTATAATCCAGTTCTAGCTTATGCTGATCTGGGGTCAGAGAAAACTTTTCACTTTTAGGAAGCTGCGGATTATATACTAAATCGAGAATTAAATTAGGTTCTGTACCATACCCCAGTTTATTCAAACGCTGGATAGCGCAAATCGAAGCATCATAAACGCCATTACCCCGCATTTTATCCACATTATCTTGCAGGTAACAAGGTAGAGAAGCAACAATTCTCAGTTGACGTTCCGCACAATATTCGGGAATATCCTCAAACCCTTTTTCAAAATAAATAGTTAAATTAGACCTCACAATTACTTGTTTACCAGTTTCTCTCGCTGCATCTACCAAAGGTCTGAAACCATAATTCATTTCTGGCGCACCACCAGTCAGATCGACAATTTTAATTTGGGGAAATTGCTGAATAACCTCTATTAGCTGTTGACAAACTTCTGGGGAAAGTTCTTCAGTGCGTTTTGGCCCAGCTTCCACATGACAGTGAGTACAAGCGAGGTTACATCTTTTACCAAGGTTAACCTGTAAAATGTTGATTTTGCTTTTATGCAAAGGAAAACCGATTTTCTCCCGAAAGGGGTTTACGGTAGTGCGGGGTGATTGAATATCGATCACTTTTAGCCTGTAGGTTGATTGCAGCATTTCTAATGATACAATAAACAACTAACCTATAGGAGTAAGTCCAAGCTTGCTTAAGAAATTTATTAAGTGAAATAAAACATTTGTAGTATTATTTTTTTCATAGTTAGTATTAATTATCTAAGTAATATTTCGTGCATATATCTAAAATAAGAACAGAATTTCCTAAGATTAACAAATGTAAAACGACTTAGATCTATTCGGGAAAGAATAACGCTCTTTTGTATTGGTTGCTATAATCTGATATTTCAAATCTAATCGAGAAATAAATATGGCTACAATTCTTGGAACTGCTGCCAACGACACCCTGATTGGCACTATAGAAGGGGACTCCATTGTTGGCTATGGAGGTAACGATCGCATTGAAGGCAGAGAGGGAGATGACACTTTAATTAGCGGAACTGGTCAAGACGTACTTTATGGCGGAAACGGCAAAGATTACCTAGATGCTAGCAGTGCCGATCGCGCTTGGCTATATGGAGAAGCAGGAGACGATCAGCTAATTGGTAGTAACGGTTCTGACTACCTCAACGGCGGTGGTGGTAATGACTACTTGTTTGGTGGACTGGGTAGCGATGACCTGTACGGAGAAGCAGGTAACGATTATATCGACGGTTGGGATGGCAGCGATCGACTTTTTGGAGGTACGGAAAACGATGTTTTGTTAGGTTGGACGGGCAATGACCAACTATATGGCGGTTCTGGCGATGACCGTCTTTCTGGAGAAGGTGACAACGACAGCCTTTACGGAGGTTTAGGTAACGACTGGCTCAGCGGTGGCTCTGGCGACGATATGATACAAGGAGTAGCAGATAGTTCTGGCCCGTTTGGATTCCTCACCCGCCCCGGTGAAGGACAGCGAGACTCTCTTTCTGGTGGCAGTGGTAGGGATATATTTGAGTTAGCGCTGCGGTCTAGCTTGATGGGCTATCAAGTAGGAGTAGATAGCTACATTGACAGTAGTGATGGCAATACTAGCTTTGCTCGGATTACTGATTTCAAGACCGCTGAGGATATTATCTTGCTAGGTAGCAGTGCCAGAGACTATTTTTTGCGCCAAGTTCCCATCTCACTGGAAGGGGGAAGTACCACAGTCAAGGACATCGGTATCTACGCGCGAGGTAGCAGAGAAGATTTAATTGCCATCATTCAAGATGCGCCATCTAATTTAAGCCTCTTGGGTAGCTACTTCTCATATATTGGTATCCAAACCCCCATTTTTCCATAAATATTTGTCTGTAATTCAGGATCGGCGACCTACTGAAATTAAGCTAGTAGAAAATTAAAAAGGTAGCCGATCGCAATAATGCCAATAGTCACCAAAGCGATGAAGATAGCAAGGAGTTGCGATCGCAAAACTTTTTGCAAAATCACCATTTCTGGAAAAGACAGCGCCGTTACCGCCATTGTAAAAGAAAGCACGGTTCCCAGTGGCATTCCCTTATTGACTAGAGCTTCCGTAATCGGCAATACTCCTGCAATGTTAGCGTAAAGCGGCACGCCTAAAATAACTGCGATCGGTACTGCCAGTGGATTACCAGCGCCAGCCCATTGCATGATTAAATCTGCTGGCACATATCCGTGAATTACCGCACCGATCGCAATACCACCAACTACATAAGGCCAAACAGATTTAAAGATTTCCGTTACTTGGTATTGACCCCGCAAAAATCTTTGCTTCCAGGTCATTTTCATCATTTCTAAGTCATTTTCAGCGGTAATTTGACCTTGATTGGCTTTTTGCAATTCCCACACGAAAGGCTCAACCCATTTCTCTAGTTTCAGTAAGCCGATCGCATAACCTGCTGCGATCGCTAATCCTACCCCAAAACTAATATAGATCAGCGTTACCTTTAAACCAAACAATCCCCACAACAATACCACTGCCACTTCATTTACCATTGGCGCAGAAATTAAGTAAGAAAAAGTAACTCCTAGCGGTACTCCTGCTGACAAAAAGCCGATGAATAAAGGCACGGCAGAGCAAGAACAAAATGGAGTGACGATCCCTACCATTCCTGCTAAAATATTACCAATAAAACTACGCTTATCTCCTAACCAATACCGTACTCGTTCTGGTTGCAAAAACGTTTGCAATATTCCAACGATAAAGCTAATCGTAATTAGCAAAGTAAGTACTTTTGGCACATCATAAAGAAAGAAATGCAGGCTAGCTCCCAAATGAGAATCTAGAGATATCCCAAACAGCCTGCTGACAATTTGGGATGCCAGCCAATCAAAAGGATAAAATAGATCGGGCATCACTTAGCCCTCCAAAACTTTGACAGCAATAGGCGGCTATTAACTCACCCAACCAAATATTTATTGTTGTATTAATTGCTGAATTTGTTCCGAAGAAATTACTTGACCCCTGCTGACTAATTTGCCGTTAACTGCCAAAGCAGGGGTAGACATTACACCTCGTTTAACAATTTCCATTCGATCGGAAATGTGAACAATTTCTGCATCAATTCCCAGATGGGAAACTGCTTCACGAGCATTACTTTCTAGTTGCTGACACTTCTTACAGCCAGAACCCAGGATTTCTACCTTCATGGTACTCATGATTCAGGCACCTCTTCTTGAGGAAAACCAAGATTTTTTAATTACTCAATATCATTTTATAACGATCGCCTTCCTAGAAAACCTCCACATTAAAAATTTAGGCTTTTCTTCATAAACCTTCCTTGCTATAGCCATCCTATTTGAGTAATCAACCCCACCCTAGCCCTCCCCTTACCAAGGGGAGGGTTGGGAGGGGTCTAGTTGTTCGTAATTCATTTAGGATTGCTATACTTAACTGAGAGTTTCAATCAATTTGGCGACTCGTTCTTTCACCTCATCTCTAACTCTCCGAAAAGTTTCGATTGATTCCCCTTCGGGATCGTCTAATTGCCAATCTTGAAAAACTTCGCGCAATACCCAAGCTTCTGGCAAATTTACCCCACATCCGCACAGAGAAATTACCGCATCGTAATCTTCTGGATTAAAATTACTTAAAGCTTTAGAAGTTTGGTCGCTGATATCGATACCAACTTCATCCATTACTTGCACGGTAATCGGATCTACTTGAGAAGCTTCCAATCCCGAACTAGTAACAGATATTTTGCCTTTTCCCAATGTTTTACCAAACCCCTCCGCCATGTGAGAACGACGAGAATTTTTCTTACAAACAAACATTACTCGCTTCATTGAAAACCTCTTGCTAGTGACTATGTTATGAGTTTGTAGTGAGGACTTTAGTCCTTCAACCGAGGACTAAAGTCCTCACTACAAACAAGCTTTATTATGGGTAATCGAACAAATATGATATTAGAGATGAGTGGAATGGTGGGTTACAGAACGGTTTGTTAATTATCTGTTTTAAGGCATAATTTATCGATCGTGCCTAACCCACCCTACGGTTAAAATGGCTAAAAAGAACTGATACAACGCGGATCGCGTAAAGTCGCTTTCTCTGGTTCTCTGGGAAACCACATTGCCGTTCTCTTACAAACTTCCACCAGCATTAACATCACGGGAACTTCAATCAAAACTCCGACCACAGTTGCTAACGCAGCACCAGAATTTAAGCCAAACAACATCACGGCTGTGGCAATTGCCACTTCAAAATGATTGCTAGCACCAATTAAAGCAGCAGGTGCAGAATCTTCATAGGAAAGCTTCATTTTCAAAGCGGCTACGTAACTAATGAGAAAGATAAAATTAGTTTGGATGAACAGAGGTACGGCAATTAGCAGGATGTGCAACGGATTTTGGATAATCAGATCTCCCTTGAAGGCAAATAAGAGAATTAAAGTAATTAAAAGGGCTGCGATCGCGATCGGACTCAGATACTTAATAAACCTCCTCTCAAACCATTCTCTGCCCTTATTTTTCAAAATCCAGTAACGGCTATACATTCCCGCTATCAGTGGCAAACCCACATAAATCAGCACTGATAAAACGATCGTTTGCCAAGGTACAGTTAAATCGTTAGCTGCTAGTAACCATCTGCCCAATGGTGCATAGAGAAACAGCATTGCCAAAGAATTGACCGCTACCATGATCAGGGTGTGTCCCTGATTGCCGTAACAGAGATATCCCCACATCAATACCATCGCGGTACAAGGGGCAATACCTAATAAAATTGTTCCGGCAATATAGGAGTTTGCTAGGGAAACTTCTACACCGCGAATTAACTCATTTCCTGTTATTAAAGGACGAAACAACCAACCTATGAAAAACTGGGCAAAAACCACCATCGTAAATGGTTTAATTAACCAATTCACCACTAGAGGAAGGATGACTGGTTTAGGCGCGCGAATGGCATTAGTTGCTTGGGTAAAATCTATTTTCACCATGATGGGATACATCATGAAAAATAGACAAATCGCGATCGGAATCGATACCTGATAAATACTCATGGCATCAAGAGCAACTGCTATATCAGGAAATAATTTTCCTAGCAAAATGCCGACCACAATGCACAAGAAAACCCAGACAGTTAAATATTTTTCAAAAAAGCTTAATCGACCTCCTGCTTGGATGGATAATTTACCAGTTTTGGGATGATTTGTACTCATTGTTAAAGGTTAGGGAAAGGAAAAATTTGTTAATTCAAAATTCTGAATTCTGATTCCTACCTTCTGCCTAAAATTTTGCTTCTTTACGTAACAATTCGCCAATTGTCAAATTTAGTTCTGATTTACCACCAAAAACCGTGCCTGCTTTTCCTCTTTCAAAATGTACGGAACTAAGATGATAGCCTTCTGTCGGTAATGGAATGTAACCTACTCGACTGGTTAAGCGCTTGGCATTTTGGAGGTAAAATTCGACAAAAGCTTGCACTTCCGGTTTCTTTTGGGCGGATTGGAAATTTACGTAAATTAATAAGGGGCGAGAAAGTGGTTGATATTGGGCTTTTTCTACAGTTTGGCGAGAAGGTAATACGATGCCTTTTCCACTGTTAATTGCTAAAGCTTTTAATTTATTTTGATTGGCTTCGTAATAAGCAAATCCAAAGTAACCCAAAGCGTTAGGATCGGCGGCAATTCCTCTCACCAAAACGTTGTCATCTTCACTGGCGATATAGTCGGTGCGACTTGCTCTAGCTTGACCGACTGTTGCTTCTGTAAAATAGTCAAAAGTACCGGAATCTTTGCCCGCACCGTAAAGTTTAAGCGGTCGATCGGGCCAAGTAGAACGGATTTGATTCCACTTGGTAATTTTTTCTTGGGCGGCAGGTTCCCACATCTGTTTTAACTCTGCTACCGTGATATCTTTTGCCCAATTATTTTGGGGATGAACTGCCACGGTAAGGGCGTCATAAGCCACAGGTAATTCTATGTAACGCACGCCAGCTTTACTGCAAGCTGCCATCTCTTCAGCCAGGATGGGGCGCGATGCGTTGGCGATATCGGTTTCTCCCGCACAAAATTTTCTAAATCCTCCACTAGTTCCGGAAAAGGCAACTTCTACTTTGGCTGATTTGCCTTCTTTGGTGGATTGAAATTCTTGGGCGATCGCTTGGGTAATCGGAAAAACGGTGCTGGAACCATCAATTTTTATTGGTGATTGCTGGGATTGGGCGCTTTTACAGGCATTCAGTAAGGCGCTGACACTAGCGGCTAAAGCTAGCATTCCCAGACGGAAAGCTACCTTGTTTGCTTTTGCATTCATAGTTGTCACCCCAAGGTGATCGATAGGGGTTACATATCTATCATTTCAAAAAAAATTGATTTGTCAAGTCGGTAGCATAAACTTGGAGTGGAAAATATTATTAAAAAAATTGATGAGTTAAGGAGTTTCTTGGCAGGAACGAGCGGGTAAAATGGAACTGAAGCGGCGATATTCTGCTAAATACTGCTCTAAAACCACAAATTGTGGCAAATTCAGGCTGTAGTAAATCCAGCGTCCTTCCTGGCGCGATCGCACTAACCCCGCTTCTTTGAGCGTTCTGAGGTGAAAGGATAGCTTAGACTGGGTAACGCCGATGTGTTCGCAGAGTTCGCACACGCATAACTCTTGAGAACGCAAAAGTTCGATCGCCTGAAGCCGGATCGGATCGGATAAGGCGTGAAAGCCAGCAGCAATGATATCTGGTGCGATCGCGGGTAAGTTTACCATCAACTTTTCTTGAAACGTCTATTACAGCGATCCTAACTGCAAATCAAAAATTTTGGTTCGCTCCGATGCTAGAAATTGTTTGTGGGAATCAGGGGTTAAATTTTGACCGCAGATTAAAACCGCAGATTAAAACAGATTAACGCAGATTAACGCAGATAAAAGAGCGATTTTTCCCAAACGTTTAAGGATCTGCAACACATCATAAAGTTGGTTGCGACGGGGGAGAAGGGAAAATATATTAGATAGTTCATATTGGGGAAATTCTTGAATTTGCAGTTTGACAAAGATAAAATTTCCGCCATTTGTTACCATTCCGAAAACGGGTTTTTCTGGATTGGGATTGGCTAGCATATAAGCTAACGTTTGCGGCAAAGCAAGTTCCAAAGAAAAGCTGGTTTCTTTCGATTCTATAACGACAATCCAAAGCTTTTCTTGCAATACAAGAGCATCAATACGTCCTCGATAAATTATATCATCGCTTTCTACTGCGATTTGAACGGTTGTTTCGGTTTTAAAGCGAAAGGGAGGGTCAAAAAATCCAGCCAAATCCAACAAGGGAGATAGTACAATTAGCTTAATAGTTTCTTCTCCCAGTTGATTATCTGAGAGTTGATAAAAGTATTTTTGCTGAATGGCATCAAGTGTTTGTTTTTCTTTTTCTGTTAGTTCGATGTCAGCGTTTAACCATTCAGTAAAGAATTGGTCATCTGTACTGCGTTGGAGATTAAATTGGCTTTGGAGTTGACTGAAAGTTTTTAAGGTACGTTCGATCGGGAAGATTTGAGTCATATAATGTCAGTTTGTATAACCATAGTTTGTAGTGAGGACTTTAGTCCTCGGATTGAGGACTAAAGTCCTCACTACAAACAAGTTTTATTATGGGTAATCTCGCGGGACATTCTCCCAATTTCATCTTAAATGGGTAAACTCAAAGTAAAAGCAGTTTCACCGGATGGTGTAGAGTCGAGAGTGAGTTCCCCTTGGTGCGCCCGTGCGATTTCTCTGGCTAAACTGAGTCCGAGTCCGGTTCCTTCTACTTTGCGAGTGCGGGCGGGATCGCCACGTTGAAAGCGATCGAAAATCCGATCGCGATCGCATTCTGGAATATCCTTAGAACTATTGCTAATAGTAACAAATACATTTTTACCCTGACGATCGGCTTTAATTTCGATCCAACCATCTGGCAGATTGTATTTAATCGCATTCCCGATCAAATTTTGCAAAACTTGCACGAGTAAATCGCGATCGCCCTGTACCCGCAAACCAGATTTAACCTCAGTTTTCACCTCCAAATCCGGTGCTAACAGATCGATATCTTCCGTCATTTCCATCAACAATTTAGATAAATTTACCTCCACTCGGTGCAAACTCATTTGTCCCGCATCTGCCAGAGAAAGTAACAGCAATTTCCGCACGATTCCACTCAAGCGGCGCACTTCATCTAACAAACTGCTCAAACTTTGTTGCACTTCCGATCCTGGTTCGGCTTGTTGCAGCGTGCGTTCCAATTCTCCTTGTAAAATAGCCAGAGGAGTTTTCAATTCGTGGGCAGCATCCGCACTGAAACGAGAAGCTTGCTTGAAACTGCGTTCTAAACGTTCCAGCATTTGATTAAATACTTCAATTAACTCGAAAAATTCCACATCCGTAGAACCGATGGGAACTCGACGATCCAATCCTTTCACCGTTACTTGTTCGATCGCAACAGTTAATTGACGGATCGAACGCATTACGCTACCAGAAAGTACCCACGCACCACCGAGAATTAATAGGAGTAAAACGGGTATCGAAATCCAGAAAACATTGCGGATGGTTGCCATTTCCCGATCGATTCCGTTTAAATTAATCGCGATCGCAACTTCTCTACGGGCAAATGCGATCGCACCTACGCGCCAAGCACCCGTACTCGTTCGTTGAGTAACGAATTGAGATAATTTAGGAGGTTCGCGACGAGATAAACGGATAGTTCGATCGAATATGCGAACTGGTGGAAGTATCGGTTGAGGACGAAATGGCACGAGACGTTTTACATTGAGTTCAGTAGACCAATTACTCGATTGATAGGCTATATTTTCATCAACACCAATTACCCGAATCGCGATCGGTGTTTGGGAATCAGTACCGAATGCTAAAGGCAAAGAAGTTTGATAAGATTCCCAATCAAGTTGCGATCGAGGTCTAGTCGATCGCATTAATTGATTTTCCAGTTCTACATCTAAGCGACTCACCTTCGCATCATAAATCAGCCACCAAGAAACCACCCCAAATCCTACTAACACGCTTCCGGCAAGCGCAGCAGATAATATCGCTATTCTGAGTCGAAAAGAACGGAAATTCATAGTTAGTTAGGGGCTAGGGGCTAGGGAAGAAGGGAAGAAGGGAAGAAGGGAAGAGAGAATAAAGAGTAGGAAATAGGGAATAGGGCAATTTCTTTTCACTTTTTACTTCATCCTTCATACTTCATACTTCATCCTTTCCTCTTCCCTCAAAAAGAGAAAGAATAGCCAGCTACCAAGCGCAATTGACTGCGTTCGTTATCGCCACCTGCCAAATCGCCTTGGATACCGAGATCGATTACACTTTGATAGCCTACCTGTTGACGCACGCCGATTCCTGCCGATACGATCGCACCATCTTCTTTTTCTTCACTAGCACGCACTCCCACTTCCGCCACAAAAGTGCGATCGAAACGTCGAGGATAACCTAAAGGTCTGGAATAACCTAGAATCACGCCCGGTACGACCGATCGATCTTCGTCATCCGCCTCAGTTTTCACGTTCAAATCGACGTTAACGTGCAAGCGATCGTATTGCCCCACCATTTTACTAGCAATACCCCGGAGTCGAAAATCCACACCGCTAGCATCTCTTCCCGTTGGCAAATAAGCATCCGCACGCACCGAGAAAGCAGGGGTATTATTAAATTCCCGATTAAAATTATGGAACACCCCTACAGACACATTCCCGAAATCAAAACCAGTTTCATTCGTATCTCCTCGACCCCCAATACTAGGACTTATACCGACACTCAGGTGGGTATTGCGTGCAAAACCATAAACGTACTCCACCTCTAACTCGCCACCCACATCCCGTCCGCTAGGTAACAGAAGAGATGCACCCATTTCGATCGCCTGTTCCCGATAACCGATCGATTCAGCATCATCAAAAGACAAAGGACGGTGGGCATCAATATTATTATGATCGTTAGCCCGTGCATTCGCCGTTCCCAATAACAACAACCCAATAGCACATAAAGATGCGATCGACTGCTTCCTAATTAACTTCACTTAAAATACCATCCTTTTTTTTGATAATAAAGCAAATTAACTGTCCATTTCTTATCTGCGTTCATCTATTTTCATCTGCAGTAAAAAATTCACCCCTTATTCCCACAGATAACATGAAAAAATCACTCTTAAACTACCGATGCAACCGGCCATAATAAAACTTGTTTGTAGTGAGGACTTCAGTCCTCATTCCGAGGACTAAAGTCCTCACTACAAACTATGTTTATCCAAACGGAAATAACATCTAATGACCAGTATGATTTTCAGAATTCGGTGCATTTTTATCTTCCTGCATTCCATTTGAATCGTGACTTCCATGACCTTCGTGCATATCGCCATGATGCAGACCTTCCGGCATCATTCCCATCCCCGGCATTCCAGGCATAAAGCGGTGGTCATGTAAAGAATCATTCGGGTCAAAATCACCTGGTTTTTTATCTTTATGTGCTTCAGCAGACACCATCCAAATTGCCCGTTTAATTTGTTCTTCCTTTTGTTTTTCACTCATCCAATCCGAAGCGAGAATATCATTGACCATATCGTGCAACATATGCAGATTGTCAAACACATTTGAGATGTGGGGAAAACGGGCAGCAAAACGAGGACTCAGTTCTGCAAACATCGGCATAAAAGGGCGATCGGTCCGATACAATTCAACCTCGTGGTAACGTTTACCAACTGGAACATAAGCAGCCCGTTGTTGTTCGAGAGTTTTCCCATAAAGGGTGTCATACATCGTGCCTTGCAGCCAGTGGTAGCCCCAAAACAAACCATTAATTTTTGGATACTTTTGACGGAATGCCTTTGAGTAAGGCTGAGAATCCAGGTAACCCATGTTCATCGGCAAACCTGTAATCGCATAAGGTACATTTTCTACATAAAATTGATACAAACGCTCGATTTCTGCTTCTTTTTGAGCATCGGTCAGTTTTGGGCTTGCAAGTACGTCGATCGTTTGGGCGTGGAGAACGTGCGTCCACTCAAAAACCTGTTCCAGCACGCCGTATTTGCGTCCGAAAGTTGGGGAAATATTACCTTCATCAGGCATGAAGCGGGGGGGATTTTTCAACACCCAATTAATGCGATCGAACGTATCTGTTTCTAATTTATGAGCTTTCCCTGTTACTAAATCTTCATAAGCCATTGCGTGACCAACAGCAACAGCATTTAAATCTCGTGCCAGGGATTCAATTTTGTAAATATCATCGTTATAGCGACCGCGCTTGCGATAGATGTGGTTTCGATCTTTATTATTAATCCAACTCGGTAAGTTAGTTGGTAAAGGTGGCAAAGTTCGGGTATTAGCTGCGGGATTTTCCATCCTATTACGATCGCCATGTCCTCCATTATGTTGATTGTATTGCTGGTGATGTTCGTGCGTAGACTGTGCAACAACTATTGGGGTAAATAACATCCCGGAAATTACTAGCAATGATGTGGAAATCAGTTTGTTTTGGCTTTTCATATTACCTCTACATCACAAATAGATAATCTGATTTTGGGCAATTTAAATTAAACTGAATAAATTCTCATTCTCCAGCTTTTAAATTGGATAACATCCTGAATTTGTTTTCTGCTGAATTAAATTGTCTATTTTATCTTAAAGTCTCCACCTAACTGGAGAGTCAAGCGGTCAGGGTAAGATTTATCGGATCGGACGAAAAGCTCGAAACTACTGGGGATCTGGGTGACGCATCTTGTACCTGCGGTTGCGATCCTGGGACTGGTGCAAGATCTGAAGTAAGGTTATTTGTGAAATGCTTAACTTATCTGCTAAAAGAAGCCCCTACAACCCTTGATATTTCGTTATTTTGCCTAAGTCCTAAAAAAAATAAATCCAATTTCGCCTCAGCTTTGTATATAAGTTAAATCCCCAAACAGGTTGCTAATTCTGCCCCAAGTACCCCACTTGTGGCAGGACAATCCAACTTACCTGTAAAGGGGAATCAACTTTAGTAATCAGCATCGAGGTGAACTATGAAAAGCCATTTCAAATTCAAACCATTTTCGTTATTAAGTTTGGGTATTGGTAGCATCGTTGCGATTCTTGGTGTAACGACAATATTAAATGTGTCAGTTTCAGAAGTGAGTAATGCCAGAGAAATTCGGGTAGCTGCGGCAACAGCAAAACCTTTAGCACAGGAATTACAAGGAAAACCGGTAGTAGTTGATATTTATGCAACTTGGTGTCCTGGGTGCAAAAATATTGCTCCTACATTATCTAGGCTAAGACAAGAATATCGAGATAAAGCACATTTTGTTGTATTTGATGTAACCGATCGCAATACCACTCAAGCAGCAGAAGCAAAAGCCAGACAATTGGGTTTAAGCGAGTTCTTAGCAGCAAATAAATCTCAAACCTCAATGGTTGCCATCATCGATCCGGCAACTGGCACGATTCTCAAACAATTCCGCAATAATCCCAACCAAGCGGATTATAAAACTGTTCTCGATATGGCGATTTCTCAGATGGCAAAGAAATAAATTTAGGAGTCAGAAGTCAGAATTCAGGAGTCAGAATTCAGAAGATAGAAGAATTATCAATTCTGACTCTTGCAACTCCGAATTTAACAAAAACTTCTTTTCTTGTTCAGGTTTAGATTTGTAGATATTTTTACCACAGATGAACACAGATGATTTGGGCTGGCGACGTTTACACAAGTGGGTTTTTCCTGCATTTTTGTTTGTTGGCACGATATTGCTGATTTTGATTGCCAATCGATTTAGCGAACTTTCCAGTGGAGTCGATCGCATAATTTCTATAATTGAAAATAGCTATCAGCAATGGTTCGATCGACGCAACACCAGCAATCCGATAATTCTCATATCTTTAGCATTTTTGGGAGGATTGCTAGCTAGTTTTTCTCCTTGCATTTTGGCACTTTTGCCAGTCAATTTGAGCTATATCGGCACGCTGAAAATTACCTCTCGTTGGGATGCTTTTCGCAAAGCGGGATTATTCGTTTTGGGAGCGGTGACAGTATTAAGTTTATTTGGGTTGCTTTCCTCATTTGCTACCACGATTATTGTGGATTTTAAGGGTGTGGTACATCTGATTATCGGTGCAATCATTTTAGTGATGGGATTCAGTTTTGCCGGAATAATTCATCTACCCTTACCATCTACCCAGGTGTCTTTACCCTTAACTGGGCCATACGCTGTCGGTTTAACTTTTGCTCTAGTCAGTTCCCCTTGCGCTAGTCCAGTTTTGTTTGCCGTCCTAGCAGCTGCTGCTGGCACAAGTTCGCAACTTCTCAGCGTATTGACAATGGTAAGTTATGCCTTGGGTTATACGGCGATTATTTTCCTTTCCAGTTTGTTTACGGGTTTTGTCAAACAAAGTCGGGTGTTGCTGCACCATTCCGACTGGGTGATCCGTTTGGGTAGCGCGACTTTGATCTTGGCAGGGGGATACTATGTGGTCAGTGGAATTCGCTGGTTCTTCTAACATGACACTTAGCGATCGCTCAGATACCGAACTCGTTCTAGCTTTGCAATCCGGTGACCTGTCTGCCTTGGGAATTCTTTACAATCGTTATGGGGAAGCGGTTTACCGTTTGGCGTTGCGGATTTTGAGCAATGCACAGGAAGCAGAAGACTTGACTCAAGAGATATTTCTCACTTTTTGGCGAACGGGAAGCTACGATCCGAATCGGGGTGCAGTAGTGGTGTTTCTATTAACTATGACTAGATCGCGAGCAATTAACCGCTTACATCAAGCGCGATCGCAACAACAACTTTTGCAACGCTTCAAACGCAGTAGCCCGATCGATGCTTCCGATATCCCAATGGAAAACGCTTCCCTAAAAGAACTTTCCCATCGTGTTTCTGAAGCCTTGCAAACATTACCTGAAAATCAACGGCAGGTGTTAGAAATGGCTTACTATGATGGACTGAGCCAATCAGAAATTACGCAACAGCTAAATATTCCATTGGGAACGGTGAAAACGCGATCGCGCCAGGGATTACTAAAGCTGAGACAACTGTTAAAAGATTTGGTAGAGTAACGATGGAACCCCTCGAACATTCCGAACCATTAGAAAATTTGTTAGCAGGTTACGTTCTGGGCGACCTCACTCCGGAAGAAGCTGCACGAGTTTATCAGCTGATCGAGAGCAACCCAGATCTGGCGGCTGAAGTGCGTCATCTCCAGTCTACCTTAGCATTACTTCCGCTTTCTCTCCCTTCTGCCAAACCACCTGAAAAATTGCGATCGCAAATTCTGCAAGCTGCACGAGATCCTAATTCTGCTGAAATATCTAAATCCAAATCTAAATTTAATCATTGGATCGGAAGTCATAAATGGAAATTGGCTGTAGCATGGGGAAGTTTAGCGGCTATTTTAGTAGCTAGCTTGGGAATAGAGACTTACCGACTGCATCAAAAATTAGCGATCGCAAACTCAGAAAATAAACGTTTAGATGGAGAATTGAAAACAGCCAGAGCAACTCTCGATCAAATCGGTCAAGAAAACTTAGTCACATCCCATCAAGAATTATCCCGCTATCGAGAAGTTGTCAATTTGTTGCGCCAACCAAATAAACGATTTCTCAATCTCAGAGGAATGGATTCGATGCCTTCATCCTCTGGTAGTTTGGTAATCGCACCCCGCAGCGATACAGCTATTTTACTACTTCAAGATGTGCCTTCCTTACCAAATGGCAAAGTTTATCGGATGTGGGCATTTGTGGATGGTAAAAAAGTATCTTGTGCGGAATTTCAGCCCAACGAGAAAGGACAAGTATTTCTACAACTGCCATTAAATAAATGGGGAGGAACGACCAAAGTTGTGGTTACAATTGAGCCAAACCGGGAAATTGACCAACCGACTGGGGAAAAAGTTATCATCGGGACTTAACAAAGATGAGTCCATTTTGATTCAAAGAAGCATGAGGGATAAATTGCGATCGCTTCTGCCCATTTTTTCCGCCCGCCTATCCCAACGCATCGTGTTTTGGGTATTTGTCAGCATCGTGGTGGTGGAAGCAATTATCCTCGTTCCTTCAGTTTACAGGCGCAGGCAAGAGTTGCTGTCTCACCTGTCAGAGGTTGCCGATGGCAAAGTGGAAGTAATTCAGCTTTACAGCGATAATTCTAGCGGTAAGGAAGTTTTCGCTCATATTCAGAAATTAGAACGAGTTTCTGATGTTTTGGGCGGTAAGTTATATCGACCAAATGGAGATTTAGTAGGCGAGTTTGGCGAATCACCGGAATTATCATTATCTTTAGTCAACAAATCGGGGATATGGCGGCGAGAAAATCGGAACGGTACGCGATTTGATGTAGCGCGATCGCTTTCTCTTTCTAGTAAAAAATATATCCTGATTTTGCGATACGACAGTTCCCACATCGGGCAAGAACTGCAAGCTTTCGTTTGGCGAATTACTGGATTGGTATTATTAATTTCAGTCTTTGTTACAATCACAGCAATGATTGTTTTGAGTTCGCTGGTAATCAATCCCATTCTTTTACTGCGTCGCGATTTGTTAGTAGCTGGCGAGTCAGTAGCAAATAATTCATCTATACCAAAATTTCAGTCATCTGTCTATCAAAGTTCAGATGAATTAAAAGAGGTGATTGCAGCATTTGAGAAGATGTATCGGCAAATTTATGAAGAAATCGACCAGCGCCAGAAATCGGAAAATGCTTTGCGGGAATCGGAAGCCAATTTAAAAGAGCGAGCGCAACAACTGCAACAAACTTTAGAAGAATTAAGACAAACTCAGGTACAACTGATCCAAAGTGAAAAAATGTCTTCCCTCGGTCAGCTTGTAGCGGGAATCGCTCATGAAATTAACAATCCAGTCAGTTTTATTGATGGCAATTTACAACACGCATTAAATTACTTTCAATCACTTTTACAACTAATCCAAGAATATCAACAAGCGTTTCCAGATGCCACTCCTACTATCCAGCAAACAATTGAAGATATCGATTTAGATTTTCTTTTACGAGATCTGCCAAAGTTAATGGAGTCAATGAAATCGGGAACAGAACGCATTCGCGAAATCGTCAGATCTTTGCGTTCCTTCTCTCGATTAGATGAAGCAGAAATTAAAACCGTTGATATTCACGCGGGAATTGATAGCACGCTAGCAATTTTACAAAGTCGCCTTAAAGGTAATGCCGATTATCCAGAAATTAAAATGATTCTAAACTATGGAAATCTGCCACTTATTGAATGTTATCCAGGGCAGTTAAATCAGGTGTTTTTGCATATTTTGACAAATGCGATCGACTCTTTGGAATCACGCTTTGCAAACAATTCGCAGGAGAAAACGCCAATCATTGAAATTCACACAGAAATAATAAACGATCGCGCAGTAATTCGGATTGCTGATAATGGAATTGGCATCACAGAAGAAGTACAAAAACGGTTATTCGATCCCTTTTTCACCACCAAAGCAGTCGGAAAAGGTACGGGACTGGGATTGGCAGTTAGTTATCAAATCGTAGTCGGTCTTCACCAAGGAGAAATAGAATGTATTTCATCGCCAGGAGAAGGAGCAGAATTTGCAATTAAAATTCCTATTTATCAAGAAGTTACCAATAAATAATGTCGTGTCATGTAGCATCGGTGGTGTAAGAGTGGTGCTTTTATATTATCTGTGGGAATCAGGAGTTAATTTTTTACCGCAGATGTAAAGGGATAAACGCAGATAAACGCAGATAAGAAAGCGATTTGTTTTAGGCAGCCGATACTACAGAACTTGATATTAAATAGCATAAGCATTTATGAGGATTTATAATTAAGAGTGATTCTACATTACTGAATTCTGACTCCTTCCTCAAACATTCAAATTCCTAAAACGATAACCAACACCTCGCACGCTTTCGATCCAACTAGATCCCTCTGAGGAATCGATTTTTTTCCGAATGCGTTGAATGCACACATCAACCACATTTGTATTCGGATTGAAATCGTAACCCCAAACGTGCTCTAAAATTTGAGTGCGAGTAAAAACTCGTCCGGGAGAACGCATCAGATATTCTAAAAGATTGAATTCGCGAGTAGTTAATTCTACAGTATTTTGATAGCAGGTAACTTCTCGCGTGATGCGATCGAGTTGAATCGGGCCAACAGCCAGCAGGTTTTGCCGTTCTCCAGAAGTCCGACGCACCACTGCATGAATGCGAGCCACCAACTCTTCCACAAAAAACGGCTTAGATAAGTAGTCATCTGCACCGAGATTTAAACCAGCAATGCGATCGTCTAATTCGTTGCGTGCGGTAAGTAAAATTATCGGCACGTTCCGTTTTGCTTGTCGCAAGTTCTTCAGGATCGATAGCCCGTCTTTTCCCGGCAGCATGATGTCAAGCACGATGACATCATAATCGTTATCGATCGCACGGGCATAACCTTCATCGCCATTTTCGCAGTAATCAACCACAAAACCTTGCTCTTTCAAGCCAGTACGAACAAAGTTAGCGATTTTAGCTTCGTCTTCAACGTACAAGATGTGCATGGCTGGGGAGAGGGAGGGGGAAAGGGAAAGGGAAAGGGAAAGGGAAAGAAAGAGGGAAACAAGATAACTGGCTTATCTTCTTGCACTGTCTCGTCTTAGGTTAGCGATCGTATTTTTCAAGATATCTATAAATTTACGATCGAATCTCGCTCAAGAAAAATTACAAAAATGTAATTAACACACCAACTTTATTGTCATGTTGGCAGATTTTAATCAAAAACATAGACAACTTCCCATTCACAACTCTAAGGAGAGTGATTGTTATGCGAATTAATCGGCTACTACTACTATCTGCCGTACCTCTGATGATCGGTGCTTTTGCTGTTGCCATTCCAGATAAGACAACAGCCAATCAATCTAACCTAATAGCACAAGATGCTCCTCCTCCGGGCGGAAAACCGGGAGATGGAATGAGAGGAGGCAGAGGTTTTGGCAGAATACCAGGGCTGACTGACGCGCAAAGAACTCAATTAGATCAAATTCGCCAATCTACCCGCCAGCAGATGGATGCCATTCTAACAGCCGAACAAAAAGAACAAATGCGGGTAGCGCGCGAACAACGGCAACGCCCCAATATAACTCTTACCGAAGACCAAAAAGCTAGAATGAGACAAGTTCGCGAGGATGCAAAGCGGAGAATGGAAGCTGTCCTGACTCCCGAGCAACGGCAACAAATGGAACAAATGCGCCAGCAAAGGATGCAACGCCGTCAACAAGGGGGCAGTCAACAACAATCCCAATGAAGGATGAAGGATGAAGGATGAAGTGAGAAGTCAGAATTCAGAATTCAGGAGTCAGAATTCAGGAGTCACAAATTCCCCTTTTCCCTTTCCCCTTTCCCCTTTCCCCTTTCCCCCATTTTCCATACCCGTCTCCTTTCCCAAAAAATAATTGACCAATAGGAGTCAGAATTCAGAATGCACGAGCAGGAAATGAGAAAAATTCTGACTCCTCTATTCTGTATTCTGAATTCTTTTTTTTATGAAACTCGATTCACCGCAAACCGTGACTTGGAAGCTTTCTACCAAAGACTCTGTTAAATCTGGTCTTAGGAAATGGCTAGTGGGATTACTTGTTTTGGGGGGATTAGGAGGGGGAGGTTTTTTAGTTTATCGTCAATTGACTCTAGCACCGCAGCAAGAAGCAAGACGGCGAGTGCAGACGGTGGCGGTAGAACGAATGAATTTACCGATTACGATTTCTGCTAATGGAACGGTGCAGCCAGAAAGAGCGGTTAACGTCAGCCCTAAGAACTCCGGAGTTCTCAAACAATTACTAGTTAAAGAGGGGGATGTCGTTAAGGAAGGGCAAATTCTGGCATATATGGATGATTCCAACTTGCAAGGACAAATTACCCAAGCCAAAGCTCAATTAACATCGGCACAAGCAAATCTCGATCGCCTTTTAGCCGGAAATCGTCCTCAAGAAATCGCCCAAGCCCAAGCACAATTAACATCGGCGCAAGCAAATCTCGATCGCCTTTTAGCCGGAAATCGTCCTCAAGAAATTGCTCAAGCAGAAGCACAACTAGCATCGGCGCAGGCAAATCTCGATCGCCTTTTAGCTGGTAATCGACCCCAGGAAATCGCCCAAGCCCAAGCACAACTAGCATCGGCGCAAGCAAATCTCGATCGTCTTTTAGCAGGAAACCGTCCTCAGGAAATCGCCCAAGCCCAAGCACAACTAGCATCGGCACAAGCCAGTTTACGGCAAGCAGAATTTACTTTTAATCAAAATCAACAATTATATAAAGCAGGTGCGATCGCATTGCGGGAAGTCGAAAACTCCCGTAGTGCTTATGACAGCGCTAAAGCACAAGTACAACAAGCCCAACAAGCCCTCAACTTACAGCGAGCGGGAGCGCGTCCGGAAGAGATTGCCCAAGCGAGAGCGCAAGTAAAGCAAGCTCAGGAAGCCCTTAACCTCCAGCGATCCGGTACTCGCCAAGAAGAAATCGCCCAAGCGAGAGCGCAAGTCAAACAAGCCCAAGAAGCACTTGCCCTCCAAAAAGCCGGGGCGCGTCCGCAAGAGATTGCCCAAGCACGCGCCGAAGTCAAACAAGCCCAAGAAGCACTAGACCTTCAAAAAGCCGGATCGCGCCCGGAAGAAATCGCCCAAGCACGCGCCCAAGTAATGAGCGCCCAAGGAGCAATGCAAACCGTGGAGTCCCAACGTAGCGATACGGTGATTCGCGCTCCTTTTAACGGCGTAGTCACTCGTAAATACGCAGATCCCGGTTCTTTCGTGACGCCCACTACTTCTAGTAGTTCCGTTTCTTCCGCCACTTCATCATCGATTTTGGCATTGGCATCGGAAAATCAAGTTGTAGCCAAAGTTGCCGAAACTAGTATCCCTCAAATCAAAGTCGGGCAGAATGTCGCGATCGAAGTAGATGCTTATCCAGGTAAAAGTTTTCAGGGAAAAGTGACGCAAGTAGCAACTCAGTCCACTGTGGAGCAGAACGTCACTAACTTTGAGGTGAAAATGTCCCTTAATGACTCAGAGAAATTGCTGCGTGCGGGAATGAACGTCAACGTAGAGTTTCAGGTTGGCACGTTAGACAATGCTTTGGTAGTTCCCACGGTTGCGATCGTGCGCCAAGAGCAAGGTACGGGGGTATTCGTACCGCGTCAAGACAGCGACAGACCTCGATTTAAGCGCATCACGACAGGTGCAACGGTAGAAGATAAAACGGTTGTAGTGTCAGGATTGGCAGAAGGGGAAAAAGTGCTGATTAGCTTTCCGCAAGGAGAAAGACGCCCGACTAGGACACCTTCGATGATGCCTGGTATGGGGCCACCAGGAGGGGGCGGCGGTGGGCGTCGAGGGGGTGGATAAAGAGGCAGGGGGGCAGGGGGCAGGGGGCAGGGGGAGTAAATTATTGTTATCTTTACCCACTACCTACTACCCACTACCCACTACCCATTACAGAAATATTAGGAGGTGAAAGAAGAATGGGAGGTTCGAGTCGAATTTATATTGCAAAGGTTTCTCTGCTGGAAGTGCTGACGATGGCAGTGGAGGCGCTGTGGAGCAATCGTTTGCGGACTTGCTTGACGATGCTGGGGGTGATTATCGGCATCTCCTCGGTCATCATGGTGACATCGGTGGGGCAGGGGGTACAGAAGGCGACAGAGCAACAGATCCAGTCGTTGGGAACGAACGTAATGCTAGTGTTGGCGGGGGCGGCGAGGTATGGCGGAATCAGTCAGGGAGCGGGATCGGCGGGGACGCTGACTTGGGAGGATGCGCGGGCGATCGAGAAACAAGTACCTGCTGCCGAAGGAGTGACGGCTTATTTACAGCGATCGGGACAAGTAGTGTATGGCGATCGCAACGTTTCTACTTTTATCCTGGGCGTTGACTTGAACTATCCCAGCGTGAAGGAGATACAACCCCAAGAGGGGCAGTTTTTCACTCAAGAAGACCTAGATCTGGCACAACCCGTCGTAGTTTTGGGTTCTAAGGTACGAAATGACTTGTTTAGTGGCACAGAGCCTGCGATTGGTGCTAGTATCCGCATTCAGAGCGGACGCTACAGAGTAATTGGGGTGATGGAAACGAAAGGTTCTGTGGGAGGACAAGATCAGGACGATCGCGTTTACATTCCCCTCACGAATATGTCTAGCCGAATTGTCGGTAACAGCGCGATTAACGGTACTGCAATTAACGGATTATGGGTTAAAGCTAAAGATGAAATTCAATTGGAAGCTGCTCAATTTCAAGTGACAAATTTATTACGAGTTCGCCACAATATTTATCCACCAGCACCGGATGATTTTCGGATCAGCAATCAAATTGATATCATCAATGCTTTTACCAGCGTAGTAGGATTATTTACGGTTTTAGTGGGAGCGATCGCGGGGATTTCTTTAGTAGTTGGTGGTATTGGTATTGCCAACATCATGTTAGTTTCCGTCGTGGAACGCACTCGCGAAATCGGCATTCGCAAAGCAGTCGGAGCCACCAACAGCGCTATTTTAAGCCAATTTTTAGCCGAAGCAGTGCTAGTTTCTTTAGCGGGAGGTGCGATCGGAATTAGCTTTGGTATCGCCCTTGCCTTTGCTGCTTCTACTATCTTTAAATTCCCCTTTGTGATTTCCGTTTGGTCGGCTGTTGCCGGACTTGCTCTCGCGATCGGCGTCGGACTAGTTGCTGGAGTGATTCCCGCTCGCAACGCCGCCCGACTCGATCCGATCGCAGCATTGCGAAGCGACTAGAGAGGGGAGAGGGGAGAGGGGCTAGGGGCTAGGGAAGAGGAAGAGACAGAGGGAAGAGGGAATAAAAAAATTGAAATACATAAACTTAAAGATTTCTAAATAAAAAATATCCCTGTAATTTTACCAATAATATACAACTATATCTGTGTTCATCTGTGTTTATCTGTGGTTAAAAAAATCTCAAAAATTAAACTATCATCAATTTAACTATGGCAAACATGATTTGGATGGAAGGAATCAGAAAAACCTATCATTTAGGAGAAACAGAAGTACCCATTCTCAAAGGCATCGATCTTGCCATTGAAGAAGGTGAATATGTTGCGATTATGGGTGCATCTGGTTCTGGCAAATCTACTTTAATGAATATTCTTGGCTGTCTCGATCGAGCTAGTGAAGGTTACTACTTTTTAGAAGGTAGAAACCTGACAACGTTGACGAATGATGAATTGGCATATATTCGCAATCAACGAATTGGTTTTGTTTTCCAACAGTTCAATCTCCTACCCCGCGCCACAGCACTAGAAAACGTGATGTTACCGATGGTTTATGCAGGGATTTCCAAAGCGCAACGCCGTCGGCGTGCGGAGGAAGCACTGAGTCGAGTGGGATTGGCGCAACGGTTTTTTAACCGTCCCAGTCAGTTATCTGGAGGACAACAACAACGAGTTGCGATCGCGCGTGCCCTCGTTAACCGTCCCGCGCTTGTCCTCGCAGATGAACCGACTGGCGCTTTGGATACTCAAACTTCCCAAGAAGTAATGGATTTACTAACCGATTTGAATTCCCAAGGAATTACGATCGTCATCGTTACTCACGAATTAGATGTTGCCGATCAAACTCAGCGAACAATTCATGTCAGAGATGGTTTAGTAATTGCTTAACTTTTTTATGCTTGTTCGTAGTGAGGGCTTTAGTCCTCAGAGCGAGAACTAAAGTCCTCACTACAAACAATGATGATTTAAGATAACTCCTGAATTCTGGATTCTGAGTTCTCTTTTCTTTTAACAACAACCGCCACCAGTATAATGCCAAGTAGAATCAGTGATCGTAATTTCTTTTGGCATAGAAGCGGCAAATTTAGCAGCAGTTTTATCGCATACAGATGCGGGAACGCCACGTTGCAGAATATGTCCGGCTGAATCATCGAAAAACTCTTCTTTGCCGCTGTAAATGGCTGTTTTCCCCGTAAAAATACAAGGGCCGTCTTCAGGAATTATTACTTTAAAAGATACGGAATCAAGACTTTCTAATAACAATGGAGTTTCTAAACTGTAAGTCTGGCAATCTAATAAGCGATAAGGACGACGGGCGCGAATTTCCACTTGTCCGAAACCAACATTAACCAAATGTTGGATATACTCTTGGTAGGTGAGAGCGCCAGATAAACACATGGCTCGTAAGCGCTCGTCTTGCCGTAAATGTTCTGGAATCGGACGAGTTGCGATCGGATCGCTCATCAGCAATCTTCCACCTGGTTTAAGAACTCGATAAGCTTCTTGCAACGCCTTGGTGAGATCGGCTGGTTCAAAAATATTAAACAAACAATTTTGTGCAACCACATCTACAGAAGCATCCGGTACTGGTAACTCAAAAGCATCTCCAATCCGAATTTCCACAAAACTGGGGTCAAACCAGGGATTTTTTTTAGCGGCTGCTGCTAAATTACTCGTAGCTGCTCTTCGCATTGCTTCCACAGGTTCTACGGCAATTACGCTACCGGGACGACGACAAAAGTAAGCAAATTGCAAAGCTTCTAAACCGCCACCCACACCCACGTACAATACGGTTGGTTCCCCTGCCAATTCTGTCGGATGTACGGTAGTGCCGCAACCGTAGTTCATTTGCTGCATTTGACAGGGAACATTCAATCCCGGTAGTTGCCAGGGAGTGCTTTGCACGCAACATAACCCAACTTGTGGTGTTTGTGCTACTTCAGCGTAAAATTTGGCGGTAGTTTCTAGATAACTCATTATTTATCTCTATTTGATTAACAACTGTTTAGTTTAATTCTGCTTGTACAGCTTATAAAAGTATCAATTGTAAATCTTAAACTTTAGATAGATATTTTTTTACCACAGATGTAGGCGATAGCCTTGCCGTAGCCTACACAGATTAACACAGATGAAGAAAGGATCGGTTAATCGTTTTCCAACAAACAGTCTACTTATAATATAGCCATCTTATTTGAGTAATGAACCCCACCCTAGCCTTCCCCTTACCAAGGGGAGGGTTGGGTGGGGTCTAGTTGTTCGCAATTCATTTAGGATTGCTATATATTTAATTTGAATTAAATTAAATCAAATCCAAGCTTACCCTCAAAAAATTAAATTTATATCTGTGTTCATCTGTGTTCATCTGTGGACATCTGTGGTAAAAAAAACTTTGAAAAAATCTTTAACAACTTACTTGCTGATGGATGGGAATTTCGATCGCAAATTCCGTACCTTTCCCCTTTTCGCTACAGCAGTGCAACTGTCCGCGATGTTTTTCTACCACAATTTGGTGACTGATCGATAATCCCAATCCAGTACCTACCCCAACTGGTTTAGTAGTAAAGAAAGCATCAAATAAATGTTTTCGCACATTCTCAGTCATGCCGGGGCCATTATCGGCAATCCGAATTACAACTCGGTCATTATCGATAACTTGAGTAGTAATTTTAATACAAGGCGGCTGATTGGCGTCTGCTTCCCGTCTGTGTTCTTCCATTGCATCAATAGCATTGGTAATAATATTCATAAATACTTGATTTAGTTGACCGGGATAGCATTCAACTAAGGGAAGATTGCCGTATTCTTTAAGTAGCTGAACACCCGGACGATCGCTTCTTGGTTTGAGTCGATTGTGCAGGATCATCAGAGTGCTATCGATGCCTTCATGGATATTGACTTGTTTCATTTTACCTTCGTCAAGGCGGGAGAAGTTTCGCAATGAAATGACAATTTCCCGAATGCGATCGGCTCCCACTTTCATCGAAGATAATAGTTTAGGCAAGTCTTCCATGATAAACTCTATATCGATCGCTTCCCTTTCTTCTTGAATTTCCGATGAAGGATTGTGGTAATGGTTTTGATAAAGTTGCAATAAACCTAAAATATCAGAAGCATATTCGCTAGCATGAGAAAGATTGCCATAAATAAAGTTAACTGGATTATTGATTTCGTGGGCAATTCCGGCTACTAACTGCCCTAAAGAAGACATTTTTTCACTATGAATTAATTGGGATTGCGTTTGTTTTAGTTCTTCTAAAGCTTCCTCTAATTCGGTAGCTTTGCTTCTTTCTCTTGCTTCTGATTCTCGCAATGCTTCTTCAACTTGTTTGCGTTCGGTGATGTCACGAGCGACGCAATATATTAACCCTTCAGAAATCACTGGTACGGCTGTCCATGCTAACCATTTATAGGAGCTATCTCGACAGCGCAAGCGATTCTCAAAATAGGGGAGAGTAATATCCTCTTTGAGGTCTTTAAATACGGCTAAAGATTTATTGATATCTTCTGGATGAATGAAACTCAGGAATGGTTCGGCTAGTAATTCTTCTATTGTATAACCTAAAGTTTTCTGCCAAGCGGGGTTTAAGCGTTTATAATAGCCATCGAAACTGGCGACGGCTAGCATATCGAAGGAGAGGTGAAAGATGCGATCGAGTTCTGCTTGGGCGTGTTTGCGATCGCTAATATCTTCTACGACTGCAATCATATACTTGGGCGTTCCTTGGCTCGATCGCCGCAAAGAGACGGTTAAATCGATCCAGACAATCGATCTGTCTTTCCGAAGGTAACGTTTTTCTAGCGAATAATTTTGAATTTCACCTGACAATAGCTGACGGATATACTGCATCTGATCTTCTAGATCGTCAGGATGAGTAATATCCTGAAAAGTTAGCATCTGTAATTCTTCATAGCTATAGCCTACAATGTCGCACAATCTTTGATTGACTCTTAACCATTTACCATCTATTCCAACATGAGCAATTCCCACGGCGGCTTGTTCAAAAGTAGCGCGGAAACGTTG
>CAZJJR010000046.1:25940-28392 GCA_964546365.1 uncultured bacterium
CGAGTTGCGTCATCGGTTGCTAATAAAAGATCGATTTCTTCTTCTATGTAACGATTGGAAGGATGTACGACAAATTCATCGAATTCATCTCCTTTGGCGCTAAAGCTGATTTGCTCTGCCCAACAGTTGGTGCCAAATAGTTTAGTGCAGTATCCTGCTAGTTTACCAGCTAACATGGCACTACCCCAGCAAACCCCTAGTGCTTTTTGGTAGCGTGCTTCCCAAGATTTTTTGACTCGAAAGCAACATTCTTGCTTTTCGGAGTTTATCGATCGTAATTCCCAATGTCCCCAACCTGAAACATATGCTACTTTAACGATTTCTTGGAAGCCTTCTACAAAGTTGGAATATTGAGAAATTACCTGCCAATCAGCTTCTACGCTTTTGCGTCCCTCGCTTTGTAGGGTAAGCAGAAAACGTTGCGTACCTACCATTGCTTGCACGCCAGCCATAAAGCTGGCTAGAGTGGTATCGAGCCACATCATCGCTACGGGTAAGTTGGCAAACAGACATTGTTCTTCTGGATGCCATTCAATTTCGACTCCGCGTACTCGGATTTTAGGATTTTCTGTAGTTTCTAATTGGGATTCTAATTCTTTTACCCGCTTAGACAATGCTTCTACTTGAGATGTGCGATCGGCTACCAAACTTTTAAGTCGATCGATCTGCTGGCGCATTTGTGCCAACTCATCCATTTGTTGTTGTGGGAATTGTTCGGAATGTTTCACAAGGCTGTTCTCCCTTCTCAAATTTAATTCCAAACCCGATTGCCTTGCACCACTAATTATTTTGCTACTCTCAATATTTTAGCTTTGGTTTTGAGTTTAGCATTGCAGTGACTAGCTGCCAATGACTGATAGGTTCTCAGCAGGACTTTTCTATCTTTAGGATTAACACTAGCCCGACCCCAGTCGATTTAAAAAAGTTTTGATTAATAATGACATATTTTTTCCTTATATCTAATGGCAGATGTTTCGGTCATATAGGCGGTTAACTCTAATTGCTTACTTTTAGCCAATCCAAATCGATGATCTGTGTTGACTGAATATTCTAGCTATTACTAATATGGCTTTTTACGACTCTCGGTGTCTGAGGAAATTACGGATTTTAAAGTAAAATTTTATGACACTGCAACGCTCCGTATACTTGAATTAATACATCAGGGGAAATTGTGGATAAATTCAAAATTCTGAATTGAGAATCTAAAATTCAGAATTCTGAATCGAGCATTCCCCATATCTAATTCCCAAAAGATCGATTAATTACGGTAAAATCTTTACGATGGTTTGCTGTTGTTAACTTCCTCAACTAAGCGATCGAGTTCTAATTGCATTTCGTGATGAACTTTTTCATAGCAGGCGTTTACGTATTCGCGATCGCTAGCAGCAGCACGACCGTATTTTTCAAATACAATTGGGGGACAAACGCGGGTGTGAATTTGCAGGGGTAGGGGAATATTCGGCAATGGGCCAATTCCTACGATCCAAGGCAATCCCAGGTAAATCGGAAACACGGTAGGGTCAACGTTCAATAACCAAGGCATTCCCCATTCATGAAGTTGGCGTACCTGTTCGTAGAAATCAGCGAGTACGACTAAAGTATCGTGGGCACCCAAGGAAATAATCGGTAGGATCGGTACGTTTTCCCGCAATGCTAGTTTGATGAAACCTTGACGCCCCGCAAAATGGATTTGATGGCGCTGGTGGTAAGGGCGGAAGATGTCTTCTGCACCGCCAGGATAAACTAATACTGCGGCATCTCGGCGGAATGCGGCGATCGCCATTTTAGGATGGGCCACTACTGCACCGCACTTGACTGCTAAACTTGCGATCTCTGGAGATACTTTCCACACGCTTGGGTGAGTCAGTCCGTAGGCTAAACGTTGTGTCCCAAACCGTTTAAACCAGTCATACATAAACATATACATATCGGGTGCGGCTAAACCGCCGTTATGGGAACCTACGATCAGCATTTTTCCTTGGCTGGGGACGTGATGCCATCCATCGGTTTTTACCCGAAAGTAGTAGCGATAAAACCATTCCCAAAAGGGCATCCAAAATTCGATCGTTTGGGTGTCTCGTTCATCCAATGACCAACCATCAAACCGATGTGGGACTCCACCGTCATTTTTGAGACTGTTTTTAACAGCGTTAATATAGTTAAACAATCGGTTTTTACCGCTCCTAACCAAATAAATCGTGTTATTAGGATAATCTGGGTCTGAGGGTATTGGCAAACGATCGCAAATGGCAGGTGGATGAGGGGAAAGGAGGCAGGGGGAAAGATTTGTAGGGGGGGTTTAAAGTGGAGTGGTAATCAATAGCGCGATCGCATCTGGTTGCCTTTGCTAAGTTCGCCAAAACAGTTTCAGTCTGGTAAACATATTGACGATATAGCGATCCTGTTTAAGTAATCAACCCCACCCTAGCCCTGCCCTTGGTAAGGGGAGGGT
>CAZJJR010000046.1:28424-29328 GCA_964546365.1 uncultured bacterium
ATAGCAGATTCTAGTTAAGTTAAGTAGGGGATAGAAACCCGGTTTCTTGAAGAAACCGGGTTTCTGTTAGCAGTTACGCGTACCTCTCATTCACTTGGAAAGTGCTGTATAAAGTAGTAACTAAACGTAGATGGAATTGTTTTTATTTCTCCTTGAAATGGCTCGAATAGCAAACCAAGAAAATTCCACCATATGCCTGGAATGCTAACGAACTCAATCTTAGGGGAAAAATATATCCCTGCGATCGTAAAAATGTAGTCGTCCAAAACCAAGGAATTGACCGTGCGTTATATCGCCAGCCGGAAATGCAGTTACGCCAAATAAATAAATTCCAGCATATCTGGGATTTTGCAGGGGGTTAAGGGCTATGGTGATTGTTTTACCTGGAGATACTGGCGGTTCAAATATGATGGTGAGAGTTCGTTTTTGTTCGCGATCGGCGATCGCTGTCAATGAAATTTTTTCACCTTTACGGCGGCGCGTTCCTTCAAAGGCGCTAGTATCTTTTAGATCGAATCCGATTTCGTCTACACCTTCTTGTTGCTCGATCGTTACCTTTTGTAATGATTCTCCGGCATTTTCCGGTATTGTCAGGGTGAAATAGTAAGTAGCACCCCACATATAAGTATTATTAAAAGTAGTAGTTGCTGATTCTAGGCTAGGCGGCTGGATAAAGTAAACTTTGCCATCTGCTAACCGTACTGCTGATGCTGCTTCTATAGGGCAGAAAAGCCCGGTGGATATTGTTAGCGTGACTGCTAATAAATGGGAAATTCGCATTTTTTTAGCTAATTTAGTTTGATATAATGACTAAGTAAAATTGCTGAGCTTTTTGTGTAGCAGTTCATCGGTTTATTAACAATTCTTATTATAAATTTTTTAAACCTGTCAGCCAGCATCGTTC
>CAZJJR010000047.1:0-29109 GCA_964546365.1 uncultured bacterium
CCTTGGTAAGGGGAGGGCTAGGGTGGGGTTGATTACTCAAATAGGATGGCTATAGAGGTAAGGGTGATGAATTGGTAGGGGTTTGTTTACCCAAATAGTGGAGATTCTCACCGATTAGTATAAGAGGGCGGGTTTTGTCATAAATTTATTTGTTGGAATCAAAAATTATCGTCTAAACCCGCCCCTACAATTAGACATAATTAGACAACTTATAACAATCCAGTACGATCGCAAATGATATAGCAACCGCCAACGCGGTTAAGGAATTCTGAATTCCTAAAACCCTTGATTATAAAGACTTCTTCCCCTAGTCCCTAGTCCCTTGCTATATTATTAGCTTCTTGGGTGGTAGGGCGCGATCGCCTACTCAGGGGTATACACATGGGCGTTCCCGTTACCGGGTCGTTGATAATTTTACTTTCTAAATTAAAGACTTCTCTAATAGTGGTTTCCGTCATTACATCTGCTGGTATACCTTGAGCGTAAATCTTTCCGGCGCGAACTGCAACTAAGCGATCGGCATAGCGACAGGCTTGATTTAGATCGTGCAACACCATCACGATGGTACGTCCTTGAGTTTGATTTAACTCGCAAAGTAAATCGAGTACTTCAATTTGATGTGCTAGATCGAGAAAAGTTGTCGGTTCGTCTAATAGTAAGATATCCGTGTTCTGCGCCAAAGCCATTGCAATCCAAGCGCGTTGTCGTTGTCCGCCGGAAAGCATATTCAATTGGCGATCGGCTAATTCTAGCATTCCAGTAATGAGCAAAGCTTGTTCCGTTATCCGTTCATCTTCTCCAGACCACTGCTGCAACCAATTTTGATGGGGATAGCGACCTTGTGCTACCAGTTCCCGAACGGTTAATCCCTCTGGTGCAACGGGACTTTGGGGTAAAATTCCCAAATTTTTGGCTATCTCTTTAGTAGATAATTTTGCGATCGATCTACCATCCAAATAAACCGTACCACCTTTTGGTTTGAGCAAACGTGCTAAACCTTTCAATAAAGTAGATTTACCACATCCATTCGGCCCTACAAATACGGTAACTTTTCCGGCTGGAATTGCTAAATCTAATTCATTAATAATTAAGTTTCCTTCATAGGCAAGAGTTAGTTTCCGTGCGGTTAAGATAGGGGGAGAGTTCATGGGGAAAGGGAAAAGGGGGAAAGGGGAAAGGGAAGATTTGCGACTTCTGAGTTCTAAATTCTGAATTTTGAATTCATACTTCATCCTTTAATTCATCCGCTGGAGATGCTTGACGCGGTATTGCTTGAGTTGGTGTAAAGGTTGGTCTTCTCCTGAATTAAAAGCTATTGTTACTTCGCCGCAAACTTCTACTCTGGCTTCATATGCACCGGAAATACTGCCATCGGGGGACATGAAATCAATTCGTACTTCCGCCCATTCTTCCGTTTCATCTTTTGATAAAATTTGACCTGTTTTCAAATAATTAAACCAATCCCAACCTTCTTGCATTAAAATTTCTCGTTCGGCAATTTGGGCAAGCCAATCTAAAGCCATCCAACCGCGATAAAAAGGTTTTAATTCTCTTACTAAACCATTGCGGTATATTAATAAATCCAATATTTTTGGTTCTAAATGACCCCAGTAACGACCTTCTGGTAAATCTACTAAAGTGGCTGCATATTGGTGTCCTCCAATATGACTGGATTGCCATACGCGCAACTGACCGTTAGAAGCTGGGGCATATTCTTGACGTAATTTTTTATAAATGGGATAGCCAAAGCGGGAACAAGCAACATCATAATTGCCGTGAGTACAAACAATTAATTCTCGAATGTGATTTGTTTGTTGTCGGTAAGATTCAAATTGAGAGAGTAGTTCTGGTTGCTTGAGTAAGGCTTTAATGCAATCGATTAATTCTGTTTCTGGTAAGAGAAATTCTTGCTTTTCAAATCGAGCAAATAATTGAGATGGTCGGTAATAGTAGATGACTCTAATTAAGTCAGGTTGGGAGTAGGTGCGGTCTGGTGCGATCGCGAGAAATCTCACCCTTATTCCTTGCTTGCTCAACTGCTCGATTAAATCGGCAATTGGCTGCAACATTGGTTTGGCTTGCCAAAATTTACGGGGCCAAGGGGGTGGTATTTCAATCATCAACCATCCGTCGTAGGTGGCGACTGACCCGATGAGATCTTCTCCGTTTGTTTTAGAAATGACCGAGCAGAAATGGCAATCTAGCATAAGAAGGGGCAGGGGGCAGGGGGAAAGGGAAAAGAAGGAAATATAGTTGAATTTTTACATTTCATACTTTATCCTTCATACTTCATCCTTCATCCTTATTAAGTATTTGAACAAATCATCTACTACTCGATCGAGTGCGATCGGGCCGCCAATTAACCAATAACCTGGTACTTCATAAACTTTGCCTTGCTTGACAACATTTAACTCAGACCAGAGAGGGTCGGTTTTCAGTTGGTTTAAACGTTGCTCGGTGCTGGGTTCATTGGGAACGGCTACGAACAGAACATCGCCATCCATATCAGGGATGCGCTCGTTGCTGATGTTGATTTGGATGTGGTTCCAATTTCCTGGGGAAGAGGCTTGTAAGTATTGTTGTTGCTGAGGACGGGATAAGCCAGCTTCTTCTAGAATGGTGCCTGCAAAAGAACCCCTTTGCAGCAAACCAAAGCCATTGGATTGAATGCGAACGATCGAAACTTTTGTTTGTTTGAGTCGTTGTCCCATTTTGGCTTTGAATTCGTTTAGTCGATCGTAATAGCGATCGATAATTGCTTGGGCTGCCTCTTTTTTCCCCAATGCCGCACCAATTAGTTGAACGATTTTTTTGGTATCCTCGCCGCTTTTATAATCGGAAATTACGGTAGGAGCAATTTCAGATAATTGGTTGTAAATTTGCTGGTTGTACCAAGTGAAACCTAAGATTAAATCGGGTTTGAGGGCGAGAATAAACTCCAGGCTGGGTTGTTGGGGCGTGCCAATGATTCGCACTCCTTCTAATTGGTCTTCTAGATAGGAGGAGAATGGTTTGGCTGAGCCTACGGGTTTGACGCCCAAGGCAAGAGCAGTATCCAAGCTAAAAGCATCTAAGGTAACGACTCGCTGCGGGTTTTTCGGTACGCAGGTTTTACCCATTGCGTGTTCGATCGCAATTTCGCATTTGGATACTACTGATGGCGGGGAAGCATTTTGGCCGACTTTACTACCGCAAGCCGAAATTAAAACGGTGGCGAGTACTCCTATGAAGAAGAGGACGATGGTTTGGTGGCCAAAACGTTTCGCGATCGCAGATTGTAAACTCGTTTTTTTGGGCATTGGGCATTGGGTATCGGGAATCGGACACTGCTGAAAGAGCAGGCAAAATTACCAAGTAAGTTGGTATTTAACGCTGAGTGTCATACCTCTGTCAGTGCGATTGTTCAGTTCGGAAAAACCTCCTAGTAATTGAGAAAATACAGAAGAGTATTGATTGTTCAATAAGTTCTCGATACCGACGAACAGCGTTCCTCGTCCTAGCTGAATGCTGCTGATGAAATCGAGAAGTAAATAATCATTGACCGCTACCGGGTCTTGGCCAACTTCAAAAGCATCGTCGCGATTTCCTACATATAGTAGTTGCAATCGATTGCGCCAACCTGGTGTGGTTTGATGTTCCACATAAGCTGTTAACTTCCAGGGTTGAACTTCAAAGCTGCGGAGAGGAATAAATTCTCCATCTTCGTCTTCATCGTTTTCACCAAAGGTGTAAGCCAGACTAGCACCAACTTGCCATTTTCTGGCTGGTTGCCAATCGACGGTAGCTTCCACGCCGTAGTTGCGTTGCGGGGCGCGACTATATTCAATTGCACCATCGGGTCGCACTGCCAGGGAAAGCCCCAAGTCGGAGTAGTTGTAAAAACCTGCTACGGAGGCTTGCACGTTAGACCAATTTCCCCTAACCCCAATTTCATAGTTGTCTACTTTCTGGGGTTGCAATTCTCGAACATCCCGTTGGATGCTAAATCCTTCGGGTACGAAGGTGAGGACGCTAAAGAAACCGGGAACGGAAAAACCTTGAGCGAAGTTAGCAAACACGCTCGTTTCGCGAGTTATTTTGTAAACGACGCCAGTATTAAACACGGTGTCGCTAAAGTCGAGTTCGCCGCCTTGGATGGGATCGCCAGTGAATGGGGTGAAGTTTCTGTTAAAGGTGGGAGTGAAATCACCGGTGCTGAAATTAAAGCGCGAGTGACGCACGCCTCCACTTAAGATTAAGCGATCGTTGGCATCCCATTGCAGTTGGGCGAATAAACCCAAGTCGGATAGGTCGAAAGCTGCTCTGTAATCTCTTTGGCCGATTTTCTGGAAAGTGCGACCGCCGCTACTGTCGTAGACTTCAGGGTCGAATAGTTCTTGTTGTAAAGCGCCGTTCTTTTGGTATTCGTAGTCTACGCCCCACAATAATCTGACAGTTTCAAATAAGGGTGTTTCGATTTGCAATCTAGCGCCAAACACTTCTTCAGAACTGCGAAATCGTCCGATTACTGCTGAGAATAATCTGCGATCGTCTGTAGCTATACTCAAATCTGAAGATTGCCGATAATAGCCTTGTACTTGAACCTGACTGCCTAATACGTTTTCGTGGGAATAGGTCAGATTGACGAGAGTGCTTTCAATTCCGGATTCGTCGGTGCCGATATAATTTTGTGGTTGTCTGATGGCGCGGGCGATTTGTCGATCGGGAATATCTAGAATACTGCGATCGGAGGAGTATTGGATATCCCGTTCGTTATCAACATAATTAACAGTAAGTTGAAGTCGCTGTTGGGGATCGAAGTTGACGCCGACTTTTCCCAAAAAGTTTAAGCTTCTGGTGTCGTCTGAGGTGGCATTATCGCTAGGAATGCGTAACCCCGACGCATCGTAATAGCTGTTAGTAATGATTCCACTAAAGCTGGCGGCATAATCAAAAATGCCTTGGGAACCCGTAATCGATTGGGTTAAGGTGCCACCAAAACTATCTTTTGCTAAAAAATTAGATAAGGAAGCATTTACTCCGATTTCAGTCGTTAATACGGGTCTGCCTTCGGTTGGTCTGCGGGTGATGATGTTGATCGTACCGCCAGTTGCTCCTTGACCGTAGATAGCTGTAGGGCCGCGCACTACTTCTACCCGTTCTACGGAAGCAGGATTGATATATCCCAGTTGCACGTTATTGGCTGAGTTACCTTGTTGAGGTACTCCGTCAATCAAGATTTGCGGGGGACGACCTCGCAAGTTTTGGCCGTTGAAACGATTGCCTAAATTAGGTGGCCCGAAACCGGGAACCGTCCGGCTCAGGATATCTGCTAAGTTTCTCGATACGGCTGTTTGTTGTTGGATTTGTTCGCGAGTAACTACGGTGACGGAACGGGGGATATCGGTGATTTCTTGTTCCGTGCGGGTTGCTGTAACGATCAGTTCGATCGTTTCTTCTCTAAGCGGTTCTTGTGTGGTCTGGCTTGGTGTGGTGGGCGGTACGGCGATCCCGGGTTGGCGGTCTGGTTGAGTTGGTCGAGTGGGGGTGACGACAGCACCCGGTTCCCTACTTGGTTGTGTTGGTGTTGGTCGAGTGGGGGTGACGACAGCATCCGGTTCCCTACTTGGTTGCGTTGGTGTTGGTTGAGTGGGGGTGACGACAGCGCCCGGTTCCCTACCTGGTTGCGTTGGTTGGTTGGGGTCGGTTGGGGGAACAACTAAGCCGGGATCGACTGGTTGGGGAGTGGTTGGGGTTGGGGTAGGTCGAGTAGCAGTCGTACCGGGTGTGGTGTTTACGCTAAGGATGAAATCGCGATCGCTTCTCTGGATCTGAGCAACGGGAGTGTCGGTTTCGCTGACTATTCTTACTCGAATACTGTTCGTATCCAAGGGGATCACTTCTACGCTATTAATTCCAGGTGCGGGATTGTTGGCGCGAAAGCTATTTCCGTCCGGCAATCGCAATTGGGTAGTAATAATATCAGCTATGAAAATGCGACCGTTGCTGGCAGTAAAGCTTTGCAATGGTCTGCCGTCTTGGGTTTCTAAAATAACCTGCAAGCCGCTGGGGGTTTGATTAAGTCGCACGTTGGTAACTTGGGCGACTTGGGCTTGGGCAGGCATGGCAATTAATGTGGCAACCGAGCTTGTGAGTAACAAGCTGGGAATTAAGGGCTGTCGTTTCAATCTGGTTTCCTCACACCCGTTTTGAGATGCTGGGGCCGCTATCGACCCTAAGTTTTATTGGTAATTATTTTCACTAGCTTTGAAAAAATAGAATGGATCGGTTACATCTGTCAAGTGGTTATCCATATCATTTTTTTGCTCTGTAAGACTTGTGAGACAAGGATTTTACGGTGATATAGGTGCTTGCTTATTGAAAAATATTTTTTATAACTACTTGCGAATAACAGTGAATTGTTCTAAGCTATGCCAAGATTATTAAAAATAAGTTGCAACAAGCTCCAAGGAATTGAAGCTTCTCAAGATTTCGTTGAGAAAGCATCAGTTATTGAAGGTGGAGTTGTTGTAACTGATGTCGTGTCCGGTTGCATCAATGGTGTAGGAACTGCGAAACGGGATCTGTGTGAATCAGGGGTGAAGTTTTTACCGCAGATGAAGACAGATAAACGCAGATAAACGCAGATAAGAAAGTTTTTTTGGCAACTGATGTGACCGGGCATAGAGTAATACGAATTTGCAATGATAGTGGGTTGCGGAAAGCGGGAAAAGTAACAATGGCTCAGTTTTTGACAGATTTTCCAGAAATTGCTTTTAAGGGTGCGACATGGGTGGATTTGCTGCGCTACAGGGCGTTACACCAGCCATTGCAAAGGGCTTTTAGTTTTTTGGGAAATGGAGAAACTGCCAGCAGTAGTTTGAGTTATGGGGAATTCGATCGCCTAGCTAGATCGATCGCTTCTCAACTCCAGTCTTTAGGATTGGCAGGAGAACGCGCTTTATTGCTGTATCCGCCGGGATTGGAGTATTTAGCTGCATTTTTTGGTTGTTTGTATGCTGGAGTTATTGCCGTTCCCGCTTATCCGCCACGCAATCAACGCAACGCACCGAGAATTCAGGCAATTGCCAAAGATGCACAGGCTGCGATCGCGCTGACAACAAGTGCAGTTTTGCCGAAAATTCAAGGTTTATTGACCGAAAAAGGAAATTTTAGAGATTTAAAGTGGTTGGCAAGCGATCGCGTTTCTGTTGATGATGAGTCAGATTGGCAAATGCCTGCGATCGATCCGAACTCCCTCGCCTTTTTGCAATATACGTCAGGTTCTACCGGAACTCCCAAAGGGGTAATGCTGATTCATGGCAACTTAATGCACAATGCTGCCATGACATATCGAATGATGGAACATTCGCCAGATTGCACGTTCGTTTCCTGGCTACCCGTTTATCACGATATGGGATTGATCGGCGGCGTGTTGCAACCGCTTTATGGTGGTTTTCCTTGCGTGATGATGCCTCCAGCTTCCTTTCTGCAAAGTCCTTACAGCTGGTTAAAAGCAATTTCCGATTATGGCGGAACTACTAGCGGCGGGCCGAATTTTGCTTACGAACTGTGCATTAACAAGATTACTCCCGAACAACGAGCTAGTTTAAATTTAAGCACTTGGAACGTTGCATTTAACGGTGCTGAACCAATTCGCCACGAAACTTTAGAACGGTTTGCTGCTACCTTTGCCGAATGCGGTTTTCGTCCAGAAGCTTTTTATCCCTGTTACGGAATGGCGGAAACAACGCTGATGGTGTCTGGTGGGGTGAAGGGAGATTTAGCGATCGCGAAAACAGTCGAAGTATCTGCATTAGAACGCAATCAAATTGTTGAAAAAAGTGATGAAAATACGTATATTCGCACTTTTGTCGGTTGCGGTAAAACCATACCAGAACAACAAATTGTGATTGCCAATCCAGAAACTTTAACTCGTTGTTTACCGAATGAAATTGGTGAAATTTGGGTATCGGGGCCAAGTGTCGGTCAAGGATATTGGAATCGACAAGAAGATACAGAACAAACATTTAACGCTTATTTATCAGATACCAAAGAAGGGCCATTTTTAAGAACGGGAGATTTAGGCTTTTTACAAAATGGCGAATTATTTGTAACGGGTCGCGCTAAAGATTTAATAATAATTCGCGGTCGCAATCTTTATCCTCAAGATATCGAACAAGTAGCAGAACGCAGCCATCCTTCCTTAAGAATTAGTGGCAGTGCTGCTTTTGCAGTGGAAGTAGAAAATGAGGAAAGATTAGTTATCGTTCAAGAATTAGAATTTCGCCAAAAACCAAATATTGATGAAGTAATTTCTGCGATTCGTCAGGCAGTTACCGAAGCATTTGAGATCCAAGTTTACGGAGTTGTTTTAATTAAAGCGGGTAGCATTCCCAAAACTTCTAGCGGTAAGATTCAACGCCGTGCCACTCGTGAGAAATTTTTGGCAGGTGATTTAGATGTTGTTGGCAGTAATGTTTTAGAAAGTGCTGATGAAGTTGAAAATGAAATTGGTTTGAGTCGGGAAATGGTTTTGGCTATCTCACCCGAACAACGTCATTCTCTAATTGCCGCTTATTTACAACAAAAAATTGCGCTGATTTTGGGTATTGCAGCTTCAAAAATTAACTTAGAACAACCGCCAATTAGTTTGGGTATTGATTCGTTAAAACTGTTTGAATTTAAAAATCAAATCGAAACGAATCTCAACGTAGCAATATCTATAGAAGCATTATTTGAAAGTGCCAGCATTGGAAATTTGGCTAGTCAAATAGTAGAGAAATTAGGCAAAAAAGAGGAAATAAGAGAGATATTGCGTCACTGTGCCAACCGTTCATCGCTACCACTTTCTTTTGCTCAACAAAGGTTGTGGTTTCTCGATCGCTTACAACCGGAAAATCCTTTTTACAATATTGCGATCGCAGCAGAACTAAAAGGACAATTGAATATTCCCGCACTCAAGCAAAGTTTTAATGAAATTGTTCGACGACACGAAGCATTAAGAACAAATTTCGTTAACGTATTTGGAACACCAACGCAAATAATAGCAACAACTTTAGACCTGCCATTACCAATAGTAGACTTACGGCATTTGCCAGAAAATGAACGGAAACTAGAGGCAGAAAAATTAGCAGTTCAAGAAGCAAAAACACCTTTTAATTTAACTGAAGACACTTTGCTGCGAGTGACGCTGCTACAGTTGGGAGAAACAGAACATTGGATGGTTTTAAATATCCATCACATTGTTGCTGATGGCTGGTCATTTGGTGTGCTATTCCGAGAATTGTCAGCACTTTATGAAGCATTTTCTCAGGGTAAAGATTCACCTTTAGCCGAACTGCCAATCCAGTATGCAGATTACGCAATTTGGCAGCGTCAATGGTTGTCAGAAGAGGTGATTCAAACACAACTAAATTACTGGAAAAAGCAATTAGAAAATCTGCCAGTATTGGAATTACCAAAAACCCATTCTCGATCGCCAGTTCAAACTTTACAACAAAGTCGGCTACCCATTGCTTTAGATCGATCGCTGGTGGAGAAACTTAAAGAATTGAGTCAGCAACAAGGAGTAACTTTGTTTATGACTCTATTAGCGAGTTTCCAAACATTACTTTATGGGTATACAGGACAAACCGATATTGTTGTCGGTACTGACATCGCCAACCGCAATCCTATTGAAACGGAAGAATTAATTGGCTTTTTTGTTAATGAATTGGTATTGCGTACCAATTTATCTGGAAATCCAACATTTGAGCAATTACTTCAACGAGTACGTCAAACAACTTTAGCAGCTTACTCTAATTCAGATATACCTTTTGACAAATTGGTAGAGGAATTAAACCCAGAACGACGTTCAAATAACAATCCTTTGTTTGACGTTAAGTTTTCTTTGCAAAAAGCACCGCTTTTTCCTTTAAAATTAACAGATACAAATGCAGAAGTTTGGGAAATCGATCCTCAAACGGCTAAGTATGATTTGCTGTTTAACTTGGTAGAAACTGATGGAGGATTAGTTGGTTATTGGGAGTATGGCGCTAACTTATTCTCAATTAAAGAAATAGAGCGTTTGGCAGAACAATATCAAACTTTATTAGGGAGTATTGTAAATAAACCAAAAGCCTTAATTAGCGAGTTGGAGATTTTGAGCGATCGGGATCGGCAACAAATCTTAGTTGAATTCAATCAAACCAAAACTAGCTACCCTCACGATAAGTGCATTCATCAATTATTTGAAGCACAAGTAGAGCGAACACCCAACAATATTGCTGTTGTATTTAATCAAGAAAAATTAACTTATAGCGAGTTAAATGCAAGAGCAAATCAACTCGCTCATTACTTACAAAAGTTGGGAGTTCAGCCAGAACAATTAGTGGGAGTTTGCGTAGAGCGATCGCTGGAAATGGCGATCGCGGTTTTGGGAATTCTCAAAGCAGGAGGCGCTTACGTTCCGATCGATCCAGCTTATCCGCAAGAGCGAAAAAACTTCATTTTAGAAGATACCCAAATGCCAATTCTGCTAACTCAGCAGTCATTAATTAAGGAAGACGGATACAAAGCAAAAATTATCTGTTTGGATACAGATTGGGAAATTATCGCTCAACAATCTACCGAGAATCCCATTAGCCAAACTGTCCCAGAAAACTTAGCTTATTCTATCTACACTTCTGGTTCTACTGGCAAACCAAAAGGTACGTTAATTCCTCATCGAGGATTGGTTAATTACCTAAGTTGGTGTACTCAAGCTTATGCAGTTGAGCAAGGAAAAGGAACATTAGTTCATTCTCCTTTAGGATTTGACTTGACAATTACAAGTTTATTTTCACCTTTGTTAGTCGGTTGTTCTGTAGAGTTATTGCCAGAAAGTCAAAGCATTGAAAACCTCAGTAATGCTTTGCGCGAAAAAGACAATTTAAGCTTAGTTAAAATTACTCCTGCTCATTTGGAATTACTCGGTCAACAGCTATCAAATGGAAACGCAGCCGAACGAACAAAAGCCTTTATTATCGGTGGCGAAAACTTGTTGGTACAACACATCGATTTTTGGCAAAAAAATGCTCCCGATACGATGTTAGTCAACGAATATGGCCCAACAGAAACGGTTGTCGGTTGCTGCGTTTATAAAGTGCCATTAGGTGAGCATGATTCAGGTTCGATTCCGATTGGAAAGCCGATCGCAAATACCCAACTTTATGTATTGAATCAACATTTGCAACCTGTTCCGATTGGCGTAGTGGGAGAATTGCACATTGGCGGCGTAGGAGTTAGTAGAGGGTATTTGAATCGACCTGACTTGACAGCTGAAAAGTTTATTCCTAACCCATTTAGCGACGAACCTGGAACGCGACTGTATAAAACTGGCGACTTAGCGCGTTATCAACCGGATGGAACTTTAGAATGTTTAGGACGGATTGATAACCAAGTTAAAATTCGCGGTTTCCGCATTGAATTAGGTGAAGTGGAAGCAGTTTTATCAGAACATCCAGATGTACAAGAAGCGGTGGTATTGGCGCTGGAAAATGTTGCTGGTGGACGTTTGGTGGCGTATTTAGTCGGTCGAGAAAATGTTTTTGTTGATGGTTCTAGAAGTTCGTTAATTAACGAATTACGATGCTTCATCAAACAGAAATTACCTGAATATATGGTTCCTTCAACTTTTATTTTCTTGGATGTTTTGCCACTGACTATTAATGGTAAAATAGATCGAAAAGCGCTCCTTACTTTGGCAGAAAATCAACGAGAATTAGCAGACGCTACTATTCTCCCCAGCACTGAATTAGAAAAAGCGATCGCCAATGTATGGCAACAAGTTTTGAACTTAGAAAAGGTCGGCATTCACGACAACTTTTTCGATTTAGGTGGTCATTCATTATTAGTTGCCCAAGTTCAAAGTAAATTGGAAGAAGTTTTGCAGCGAGAAATCCCGATCGTTCAACTAATGGAATATTCAACTATTCACTCGTTGGCTAAGTCTTTAAGTGAAGTACCAAAGCTAGAAGAAGAAGCTCAGCTATTGCGCGATCGCGTGCAAAAACAACGAAGTGCTGGGGAAAGACAACGGCAAAAAATGAAAGCTTCTAGAAGTATTTGATTGAAAGTGTAACTAGAAACGGAAATTAGATGATTATCAGCGACGACCAAAATCTTTTACTCGCCACATCTACCGAATCAGTAGATAATTTAAACGCTCAATTTTACGGCAGATTTCCCTACCCTTGGCGACCTTTAAAAATTGACCAGCTTCTCGATCCCAATTTTGAAATTGCGATGCTCAATCAAGATTTAGGAGATTGGCAACACAAAACTTTGCCGGAAAATCCTAAAATTTGGGTAGCTGGATGTGGTACAAATCAAGCAGTTTTTACCGCTTTAAGATTTCCCAATGCTACTGTTTTGGGTTCCGATTTATCCACCACATCCTTAGAAATTACTCGACAAGTTGCTGAAGAATTAGGCATTAATAATTTACAATTAAAACAAGAGAGTTTGAATCAAGTTTCGTATGAAAAAGAATTTGATTATGTAATTTGTACAGGAGTCATCCATCACAATGCTAACCCCCAAGAAACATTAGCTAAATTAGCTGCTGCTTTAAAGCCAAATGGGGTGATGGAATTAATGGTTTACAACCGCTACCATCGCATTGTTACTTCTACTTTGCAAAAAGCTGTCAGAATGTTAAGTGGTGGTACTGCGGCATCTGTTGACTTTGAATCTGAGTTGGAAATTGCCATCAAACTTGTTAACGGGGGCTTTTCTACCCAAAGTATGATGATTAATTTCTTACAAGAATATCGCAAAGGTTCGGAATCAAAATTAGCCGACACATTAATTCAGCCAGTTGAACACAGTTATACAGTTGAATCTTTAGCAAATTTAGTTCAAAGTTGCGGCTTAAACTTAGTTGCACCCCGAATTAATTTATTTGATTTAGCCAATAACACCTACCTTTGGAATACGGAATTCAACGATCCAGAAGTCCAAGAAGAGTACGACGCTTTACCCGATTTAAAACGGTGGCAAATCTCTAATTTATTACATTTAGAAAAATCACCCATGCTGTGGTTTTATCTCCAACATCAAAATTGCGATCGGCCTCTCAAATCAGAACAAGAAATCTGCCAAGAATTCCTCAATACCAGCTTCGTTAAAACCAGTACCACGCAGAAAAGCTACATTTTGGGAAGTGACAGCAAATATAAACTGTTACCTACTTCTCATTTTCCCAAAGTTTCTTCAGATCCATTAATAAAGGAAATTCTTAACGCGATCGCACCCAACACACCCATAAAAGAAACCTTCAAAAACTTAGGCATCAACACCGACTTTCAAACCGTAAACAAACTACGTTTAAAACTCACAACCTCAGCCTTCCCTTACCTACAAACTTCCCCATAAACTCTTTTGTTCTCTTAAACCTCTCTGTGTCCTCTGCGTCTCTGCGGTTCATTAAATTTAAAAATTCAAATGAGTAACCTAGAACCCCCTTCAAACATAGAAGGCATCGCCATCATAGGAATGTCTGGGCGATTTCCCAAAGCCAAAAATATCGAAGAATTTTGGCAAAACCTCTGCCAAGGAAACGAAACTATTTCTACCTTTACCGATGAAGAATTAGCCGCAGAAAAAATAGATGCAAACCTCTTAAAAGATACCAATTACGTCAAAGCCAAAGGATTTGTCGAAGATATCGACTTATTTGATGCTGCCTTTTTTGGATTTAATCCCAAGGAAGCAGAAATCACCGATCCTCAACATCGCTTATTTTTAGAATGTAGTTGGGAAACATTAGAAACAGCAGGTTACGATCCAAACTCTTATTCCGGCAGAATTGGAGTTTATGGAGGTGCTGGTTGGAATAGTTATTTGTTATTAAATATTGCTTCCCATCGAAATTTTTTAGATGCAGTTGTCGGACACCAAACATTAATTAGTAACGAAAAAGATCATTTAACAACCAGAGTTTCTTATAAATTAAATTTAAAAGGGCCGAGTATTGACGTACAAACAGCTTGTTCTACATCTTTAGTAGCTGTTAGTTTGGCTTGCCAAAGTTTATTAAATTATCAATGTGACATGGCATTAGCTGGGGGAGTTACTCTCACCATGCCAAACAAATCGGGTTATTTATATCAGAATGGGGGTATTTTATCGCCTGACGGACACTGCCGCGCTTTTGATGCCAAAGCGCAGGGAACTGTTTTTGGAAATGGTGTCGGTGTAGTGTTGTTGAAGCGGTTAGAAGATGCGATCGCAGATGGCGATACTATTCACGCAGTCATCAAAGGTTCGGCTATTAATAATGATGGTGCAGTCAAAGTAGGTTACACCGCGCCTAGCGTTGACGGACAAGCCGAAGTAATTGCAGAAGCGATCGGTTTAGCAGATATTAATCCTGAAACAATTGGTTATATTGAAACTCACGGTACTGGCACTGTTTTAGGCGATCCAATTGAAATCAAAGCTCTAACAAAAGCGTTTTCTCATTATACTAAAAAGCAGGGGTTTTGCGCGATCGGTTCCGTTAAATCTAATATCGGACATTTAGATGCTGCTGCTGGAATTGCTGGTTTAATTAAAGCAACTTTAGCCGTAAAACATGGATTAATTCCACCTAGTTTGCATTTTGAAAAACCCAATCCTCAAATTGATTTTGCTAACAGTCCGTTTTATGTAAATACTCAATTAACTGAATGGAAACAGAACGGAAATCCTCGACGCGCAGGTGTTAGTTCTCTAGGGATTGGCGGTACAAATAGCCACGTTATTTTAGAAGAAGCACCTCCATTACCAACATCAAGTGAATCTCGTCCTTATCAACTATTAGTATTCTCGGCAAAAACCCATTCAGCATTAGAAAAGGCAACGGATAATTTAGCTGAATATTTGCAGCAGCATCCCGATTTGAATTTAGCAGATGTAGCTTATACTCTCCAAATCGGAAGACAAGGTTTTGAACATCGACGGATGTTAGTTTGTCATAACTTGAAAGATGCGGTAGAAGCATTACAAACACGAGATCCGCAAAGAGTTTTTTCTCAATCTCCCAATGTTAAAGAATCTTCTGCACCGGAAATTGTATTCATGTTTCCCGGACAAGGTTCTCAATATGTTGGGATGGGAAGAGAACTATATGAAACAGAATCAGTATTTCGGGAAGAAGTCGATCTTTGTTGTGAATTACTTCAACCATATTTAGGGTTGGATTTGCGATCGCTTATTTATCCCAACAACTCAGAAAATCAAACATTAGAAGATACCGCTTTAGTACAACCAGCATTATTTGTAATTGAATATGCTTTAGCCAAATTATGGATATCCTGGGGAATTTCTCCCCAAGCATTAATCGGTCATAGTATTGGCGAATATGTGGCGGCTTGTTTGGCTGGCGTTTTCTCCCTCGAAGATGCTTTAAAACTGGTAGCAATGCGAGGAAAATTAATGCAAACAATGCCTGGGGGTGCAATGTTGGCAGTTTCCTTATCCGCAAAAGATGTTGAGGAATTTTTAAATGAAGAATTATCCTTAGCTGCGAGTAATAGTGCGACTTTATGCGTGGTTTCGGGAACATATCAAGCCATAGATAATTTAGAAGCTAAACTAACAGCCAAAGAAATTAATTGTCGCCGTTTGCATACCTCTCATGCGTTCCATTCGGCGATGATGTCACCGATTTTAGAACCATTTATCGAAGCAGTAAAACAAGTTAAATTAAATCCGCCCCAACTGCCTTTTATTTCCAACGTTACAGGTACTTGGATTACGGAAAAAGAAGCGATCAATCCTCACTATTGGGCAAAACATTTGCGCCAAACTGTGAAATTTGCTGAGGGATTATCACAATTACAAGAAAAGCAGAATCGCCTTTTTTTAGAAGTTGGCCCCGGTCACACTTTAAGTAGGTTCACCAAACAGCATTCTCCTCAATCCTCGGTACTTTTTACGTTGCGTCATCCCAAAGATAAACAATCGGATGTTGCTTTTTTACTCAACACTATTGGCAAACTTTGGTTAGCAGGAGTAGCGATCGATTGGTCGGAATTTTATGCTAGCGAACGGCGTTATCGCTTACCTTTACTAACTTATCCTTTTGAACGTCAGCGTTACTGGATAGAACCGCAAATTCAAGAGAAAACCGTTAGTTCTCTTACTGGAAAATTGCAGAAAAAACCTCATGTTTCTGATTGGTTTTACTTGCCAATATGGAAACGTACTTTGCCACTAGAAATTGATAGCATAGACAGACAAAGACAAAACTGGTTGATGTTTGTTGATGCTTCTAATTTGGGTGTAGAAATTGCCGAACGTTTGGTATTGGGAGGCAATGATGTAATTACTTTGGCGGTGGGAGAAAAGTTTGCTCAAATTAATGATTCTGCTTACACGATTAATCCTCAAAATCCAGATGATTATGAAAGTTTAGTTACTAATTTGGAAGGAAAGGGTAAAATTCCCGATCGCATCGTCCATTTATGGAGTTTAATCGAGAGTGAATCAACCGAAAATAATTTTGAAAAATCTCAGTATTTGGGTCTTTACAGCCTCTTATTCTTAACTCAAGCACTCGGAGAATACCAAAACTCTTTACAAATCACTGTTATCACTAACAACGTTTATGATGTAACGGGTGAAGAATCAATATATCCTGAAAAAGCTACTATTTTGGCAGCTTGTCAGGTTATTCCCCAAGAATATGCAAATATTAAATGTCGCCATATTGATGTTCTTGTTCCTTCAGATGGAAAGTTTGCAGAACAGCAAATTGAATCGATTTTTGCCGAGTTAATTCTGAGTCCATCTGAAAGTGCGATCGCATATCGTGGTAAGCATCGCTGGATGCAAACATTTGAGCCAATATCATCAGATTTATCCGGCAATAATAGCAATACAAGGTTAAGAGAAGAAGGAATTTATTTAATTACTGGGGCATTTAATGATGTCGGCTTAATATTGGCAGAATATCTCGCCCAAATTGTACGCGCCAAACTCATTTTAATAGAACACCCTGATGTACCGGAAAGAGATAAATGGGGACAGAAAAAACTCCAGAAAATTAAAGAACTCAGTTCGGAGGTTTTGTTAATTCGGGCTGATGTGGCGAACGAAGGGGAAATGAAAAATGCGATCGCGCAAGCCTGCGAAAAATTTGGCAAAATTAACGGCGTTATTTATGCTGCTGAAACAAATGCCGATGCTTCCTTTTCCTCAATTCAAAAAACCACTATTAAAGAATGCGAATGGCATTTTAAACCGAAAGCTTATGGGTTACTTATTTTAGAAAAGCTTTTGCGAGATAAGTCTGTTGATTTTTGCATTTTACAATCCTCTATAGCCTCTTTAATTGGTGGATTTGTTGCCCATAGCGCCGCTAATATTTTCATGGATGCTTTTGCCCACAAACATGATAAAGTTAACTTTATAAATTGGATAAGCGTAAACTGGGAAGGCTGGCAATTTTGGGAAGAAAGACAGCTAACTTCGACTGGCAAAACTGCTGAATTAGCATTACTTCCCCAGGAAGGAATAGCCGCTTTTCAACAGCTTTTATCAATTCCTCAAGTATCGCAAATCTTTATTTCTACCGCCGATTTACCTGCTAGAATTAAGCAACAAAATCGGCATCAAACGGCAGAAAAAGTTGCTGCTAATTCTGGTAATAGAAACCACTTATTAACTTCCTACATTCCCCCAAATAATGAAATTGAAGCAACTATTATTAGGGTATGGGAAGAACTGATTGGTATTGAACCTATTGGCATTCACGATAACTTTTTTGAACTGGGAGGACATTCTCTATTAGCAGTGCAAACTGTGTCGAGAATCCGCGAGTTATTTCAAGTGGAGTTGCCTTTAAGAAACCTTTTATTCGATTCTCCGACTGTGGCTCAATTGGCGGAAGAAATTGCCGAAAAACAAGCTAATTCAAAATTAGATGAAATGGCACAACTATTAAAAGAGATAGAAAATTTATCTCCCGAACAAATCCAAATCGAACTCGATCGAGAAAGCAAAGAGGGGGTGCGATAAAATGAACGATATCGAACAACGGATTGCGGCACTTTCACCCGCACAACGGGCATTATTTGAACAACGACTCAAACAAAAAAGTTTGGGATCTAAAAACGTTTCTACTCAAGTTTCAGCCATTTCTAAACGCCAAACTTCTGATGCGCCGCCGTTATCCTTGGCGCAAGAAAGATTTTGGCTGATGCACCAGTTAGAATCGGAAATTCATTTATATAATGAATCCAACCTGTTTCGTTTTACGGGTAAACTGAACGGCGAAGCTTTGGAAAAAAGCTTAAATGAAGTTATTAAACGCCATGAAATTCTTCGCACTAATTTTCAGCTTTTAGATGGAAAACCCGTACAAATTATTGCTTCCGATCTTACTTTAAACTTACCGATTATTGACCTTCAGGAAGTTTCAGAAAGCGATCGAGAAGTAAAAGTTAAACAAATTATTCAAGAAATTTCTAGCCGTCCCTTCGATTTGACGCAAGGGGCGCTATTGCGAGCCATTTTATTAAAAATTCAACCTAACGAACATTTATTTCTCGTCACGATGCACCACATCCTGTGTGATGGGTGGTCGATGAAAGTTTTCTTTCAAGAATTAGCTAATTTTTATCAGGCTTTTAGTGAAAATAAACCTTCAAATTTACCAGAACTGCCGATTCAATATGCAGATTTTGCGATTTGGCAAAGAGAGAAAATAGCAAGACAAGAATACGCGAATCATTTAAGTTATTGGAAACAGCAATTAGCCGGAACTTTACCCGTATTAGAATTACCCACAGACTATCCTCGTCCCGCTGTGCAAAGTTTCCGAGGCGCAAGAGCTAGCTTAGTATTATCAGAAAATTTGACTCAAGCATTAAAATCTTTGAGTCAGCGGGAAGGCGTTACTTTGTTCGTGTTGTTGTTAACCGCATTCAAAATATTGCTTCACCGCTATACGGGGCAATTAGATTTATTAGTAGGAACGCCAATTAGCGATCGCACGCAAATCGAAACCGAGCGTTTAATTGGCTGTATGCTCAATACTTTAGTATTGCGAACTGACTTATCAGGCAACCCCAGTTTTCGCCAATTACTAGCACGGGTGCGGGATGTCACGTTAGCGGCATTTGCCCATCAGGAATTACCTTTTGAACAGCTAGTTAAGGAATTGCAACCCAACCGGGATCTCAGCCATACGCCATTATTTCAGGTGATGTTTGTGTTTCTAGAAGCACCGCTGCTATCTCTAGAATTACCAGGTTTGATGATGCAACCTTTGATGGTAGATAGCGGTATTTCTAAGTTTGACATCACCCTGTTTTTGGAGGATAGCAAGCAAGGATTAATTGGTGCTGTAGAGTACAATACCGATCTTTTTAAACCAGAAACGATCGCCCGAATGTTGGGGCATTTCCAGACATTGTTAGAAGGGATTATCACCGATCCAGAACAGGAAATATCTAATTTGCCGCTACTGACGGCAACTGAAATGCGCCAGTTTGTAGAGTGGAATGATACTCAGTTTGAGTATCCGCAGGCGTGCATTCAGGAACTGTTTGAGGCACAAGTAGAACGAACGCCGGATGCAGTAGCGGTTGTATTTGAAGGCGAATCGCTGACCTATAGGGAATTAAATCAACAAGCGAATCAATTAGCGCATTATTTGCGTGGGTTGAGAGTGGAGGCAGAAACGCTGGTAGGAATTTGTTTAGAGCGATCGCTCAATATGATAGTCGCTCTCCTAGCCATTCTCAAAGCTGGGGGTGCTTACCTGCCCTTAGATCCGGCCTATCCAAAAGAGCGGCTGGCTTATATGCTGGAAGATTCCCAAGTTTCTCTGTTGCTAACTCAGCAGCATTTGGTAGAAACATTACCTCCATCAAACGCTCGCGCGATTTGCTTGGATGGGGACTCGGAAATCCCAGCTGGAGAAAGCGAAGAAAATTTAGCGATCGCATCAACGCCAGATAATCTTGCCTATGTTATCTACACCTCCGGTTCCACAGGTAAGCCCAAGGGTGTATTAATTACGCATCGAAACGTTGTTCGTTTATTTAGTGCCACTCAATCCTGGTTTAACTTCGATCGCCGCGATGTGTGGACGCTTTTTCATTCCTACGCCTTTGACTTTTCCGTTTGGGAAATCTGGGGGGCTTTGCTTTACGGCGGACGGCTGATCGTCGTACCTTTTTGGGTGAGCCGTTCGCCCGATGCTTTCTATCAGTTATTGTGCCAGCAGCAGGTGACGGTACTCAATCAAACGCCTTCAGCCTTCCGCCAACTGATGCAAGCCGAAGCCTCGCTGGGCGTTGCCAAAGAGTTAGCCTTGCGCTTGGTGATTTTCGGTGGCGAAGCTTTAGAACTGCCAAGCTTAAAGCCCTGGTTTGAACGTCATGGCGACCAAATGCCGCAATTAATTAATATGTACGGCATTACGGAAACAACGGTTCACGTCACTTATCGTCCGCTGGCGATCGCAGATACGAACGAAACGGCAAGCGTCATCGGGCATCCTATCCCCGATTTGCAAGTCTATTTGCTCGATCGATATAAACAATTCGTTCCTCTGGGCGTTCCCGGTGAAATATACGTGGGTGGTGCTGGTTTGGCTAGAGGTTATTTCAATCGTCCTGACTTGACGGAGGAGAAATTTATTTCCAACCCGTTTAGCAACCAACCAGGGGCACGTTTATACAAAACGGGCGATTTGGCTCGGTACTTATCAGACGGCAATATTGAATACCTGGGACGGATCGATAACCAGGTGAAAATTCGAGGTTTTCGCATTGAATTAGGAGAAATTGAAGCAGTTTTAGACCAGCATCCTGAAGTAAAACAGGCGGTTGTAGTCGCACGTCAAGATGAATCAGGAGACAAACGTTTGGTTGCTTATGTAGTTGCTGATGGAAATGCGATCGCAATCTGTCAACTGCGAGAATATCTGCAACAAAAGCTTCCAGAATTCATGGTGCCATCTGCGATCGTGTTGATGGATGCGTTTCCCCTCACACCTAACGGTAAAATCGATCGGCGAACCCTTCCCCCACCCAATTTTTCACCCATTGAATTAGATGATAATTTTGCTCCTCCTACCACTCCAATTCAGGAGTTATTATCTGGAATTTGGCAGCAAATTTTAGGAATTGAAAAAATCGGTATTCACGATAACTTTTTCACATTAGGCGGACATTCTTTACTAGCAACTCAAGTTATTTCCCAAGTAAAGAAAGCATTTCAAATTGAATTACCTTTGCGGCGTTTGTTTGAATCTCCCACAATAGCCAGTTTCTCGCAACTTGTGGAACAGGCAATTAAAAAGGGAGCTGAACTGATATCGCCACCCATTGAACGAGTGTCGCGCGATCGAGTATTACCCCTCTCATTTTCACAACAAAGACTTTGGTTTCTCCATCAACTAGAACCCAATTCTGCTGCCTACAATGGCGCAACTGTAGTGCAATTAAAAGGAACTCTTGATGTAACAGCATTAGAGAAAAGTCTCAACGAAATTGTCCGGCGACATGAAGTTTTGCGGACGTGCTTCTCAGTTGTGGAAGGGCAACCAGTTCAGCAAATTATGCCAGATTTGAGTGTGAATTTGGCGATCGCAAACCTCGAAAATTTGCCTCCGAATGAACGAGAACAAGCAATCCAACAACTAATTGAAGAAAATGCCCAACAGCCATTTGACTTATCAAAAGCACCTTTAATGCGGTTTGCTTTATTACAATTAAGTACAGAAGAACATATTTTATTACTAAGTTTACATCACATCATTTCTGATGCTTGGTCGGCAGGGATATTTATTAAGGAAATAGGGCAATTTTATCAATCCTTTTCTACTGGAAAAAATCCTTCGCTGCCAGAACTTACCATTCAGTATGCAGACTTTGCTGTGTGGCAGCAACAATGGCTACAAGGAGAAATTTTAGATAGTCAGTTAAATTATTGGAAACAACAATTAGACGGCGCAAAAACAGTACTGGAGTTACCTACAGATAAACCTCGTTCTCTCTCGTTATCTTCTCTCGGCACTAAGTATTCTTTCAGTTTGTCTCCCGAATTATCTCAATCTCTCCAATCTCTTAGTCAGCGAGAAGGTGCTACTTTATTCATGACCTTGATGGCGGTTTTTAATACTTTGTTGTATCGCTATACAGGTCAAGATGATATTTTAGTTGGTTCTCCCATTGCTAACCGTAACCGCCATGAAACTGAAGGATTGATTGGCTTTTTTGCTAATACATTAGTTTGGCGAACTAAACTTTCTAACAATCTTAGTTTTAGAGAGCTAATCCAACAAGTGCGAGAATTTTCCCTTGGTGCTTATGCTCATCAAGACTTGCCTTTTGAAAAGTTAGTGGCGGAACTCCAGCCAGAACGACATTTAACTCATTCACCTTTATTTCAAGCTTGGTTTGTGTTGCAAAATACTCCGATGCCAACTTTGGAGTTAGAAGGAATAAAGTTAAGTTTGTTAGAAGCTGGAAGTGGAATGGTACGCCACGATCTAAAACTGGAAGTTGCTAATGTTGAGGCTGGATTAGAATGCTTTTTTGAATACAAAACTGATTTATTTGCAGCAGCTTCGATCGAGCGCATGGCTAAGTTATTTGAAACTTTGCTTACCTCAGTTGTCGAACAACCCGATCGCAAATTAAATGAGTTATTAGAAATTTTGGATTGCTTTGAAAAAGAACTAGCAGTAGTTAAGCAGCAAGAATTTAAACAAGTCCGTCGCCAGATGTTGGGTAGTATTGCGCGTAAGTCAATTAGCAGCATGGATTTAAAGAACGCAGATAATTAAGTTTAAAGGTGATTGAAAATGAAGCTAAACACGATTAAAAGAAAAAGCATCAGTATTTCTCAAAATGAGTTAATTAAAACTGAATTTTTGACACCGGAACAGCCGCTACCTTTGGTAGTTAAACCCGCGATAGATGGCATCAGTTTAGTTGATTGGGTGGTTGGAAATCGAGACTGGATTGAAACTCATTTATTGCAGCATGGCGGGTTGCTGTTTCGGAATTTTAATATTGGCAATTCAGTAAATTTAGAGCAGTTTATTCAAACGATTTCAGGAGAGTTAATTGAATATTCCTATCGCTCCACCCCTCGTACTCAAGTAAGTGGTAAAATCTACACATCGACTGAATATCCTGCCGATCGATCGATTCCTTTACATAATGAAATGGCCTATTCTTTAAATTGGCCATTGAAGATTTGGTTCAACTGCGTTCAGCCATCAGAAAAAGGCGGAGAAACCCCGATCGCGGATAGTCGAAAAGTTTTTCAACGTATCGATAATAAAATTAAAGAAAAGTTTATTGAGAAGCAGGTAATGTATGTCCGAAATTACGGGGAAGGGCTAGATTTGCAATGGGAAAATGTTTTTCAAACAACTGATAAATTAGAGGTTGAAACCTATTGTAAAAATACCGGAATTGAGTTTGAATGGAGAGAAGGAAATCGTTTAAGAACTCGTCAAGTTTGCCAAGCGATCGCAACTCATCCTAAAACCAATGAAACAGTCTGGTTTAATCAGGCTCATTTGTTTCACGTATCGAGTTTAGATGTGGAAGTTCGGGAATCTTTACTATCAATTCTGAAGACGGAAGATTTACCCCGCAATGCTTTTTATGGGGATGGATCGGAAATCGAACCGTCTGTGATTGCGGAAATTAATGCAGTTTATCAACAAGAATCTGCAATCTTTCCTTGGCAGGAAGGAGATATTTTGATGCTAGATAATATGTTGGTTGCTCACGGAAGAAAGTCTTTTTCAGGTGCTAGGAAAGTTTTGGTTGGGATGGCAGAACCTTTTTCTCAACCACAGATGTCCACAGATAAAGACAGATAAACACAGATGTAATTTCAAGGTTTTTGATTTGTTGCATAGATTGATGATGATTGTTAGTTAAGAGAGGTAAAATGCAAAGTTTAACGATAGAAGGATTTCAAATGTCGCCGCAGCAAAAGCGAGTTTGTTTGTTGCAGGAAGGGGAAGATAAGCAACCGTATCGAGTTACTGGTATAGTAGTTGTTGATGGAGAAGTTGACCGGGATATTCTCAAAACAGCTTGTCAAAAAGTTGTTGAAAAGTATGAAATATTGCGGACGAATTTCCAAACTTTAAAAGGAATGACTATTCCGTTGCAAGTCGTTCGCGATCGCTCTCTCATTACTATTGATGAGCAAGATTTACCTAAAAATATTTCTCAATATTTAAACGACTTATCATTTGATTTAGAAAACGGTTCTGTTTTATCGATTTCTCTGGTTAAAGTTAACCTTAAAAAATACTTTTTATTGATGGCAATGCCAGCGATTTGTGCTGATGCAGTATCGCTGTATAATTTGGTGCGCGAAATTGGCATTGCTTATACTAATTGTTTACAAGGAAAAGACGTTTCCGATACACCTTTGCAATATGCAGATATAGCGGCATGGCAAAATGAACTGTTTGAAGAAGATACGGAAAATCCGAAAGAATATTGGCGCAAACAAGATTTTTCTAAGTTGTTAGATGGGAAACTGCCTTACGAACAACATAGAGGAAATTTAAACTTTAATCCGCAAGTTATTGCTGTTAATTTAGATTCAAATCTTCTAGCTGGTCAAGATAATGCGAAAATTCCCTCGTTATTAATGACTTGCTGGCAGATTTTGCTTTGGCGGTTGATGGGACATTCGGAAATTGCGATCGCATCCTACTGCGATGGCAGAAATTATGAAGAACTAGAAACAACAATTGGTTTATTAGCCAAATATTTACCCGTTTATGTAAAACTTAATGCCAATGCTAAATTTAGCGAAGTATGGCAGCAAATCGAACGAACTATCGAAGAAGTTGAGCAGTGGCAAGAATCTTTTGACTGGGAAGAAGTTTTTCCACATCAAGAAAACGGACAAGCAATATCTTTCTTTCCATTTAGTTTTGATTTTTGCAATCAACTGCATCCTTATGTAGCAGAAAATATTTCTTTCTCTATTCAACAACAATATACTTGCATCGATCGATTCAAACTTAAACTGGTTTGTTTATATCAAAATAATAGTTTAACCGCAGAATTGCACTATGATGCCAATTTATATAATCGAGAAGATATCGAACGCTTGGCGGTGCAGTTTCAGACCCTATTAGCTAGTGCAATTAATAACCCAGAAATTGCGATCGCAAAACTCGACATCCTCAGTCCCAGCGAACGCAAACAGCTATTAGTTGAATTTAACCAAACTCAAGCTGATTTTCCACCCTATTCATCAATTCATCAATGGATTGAAGCGCAAGCACAGCAAACACCAAATAATATTGCTGTTGTGTTTGAAAATCAATCTTTAACTTATCAAGAACTCGACACCAAAACCAACCAACTCGCTAATCATCTAATCTCTTTGGGAGTTAAACCTGAAGATATCGTTGCACTTTGCGTCGAACGATCGATCGATCTAATCATCGGAATCTTGGGTATTATTAAAGCAGGCGGCGCATATTTACCTCTCGATCCAACCTTACCTTCTGAAGCATTAACCTTCAGATTACAAGATTCCCAAGCATCAATTCTCCTCACACAAAAACACCTCATCGATAAACTTCCCCAACATCAAACACCAGTAGTTTGCATCGATAGCAATATCCCTCCATCCCCCCATCTCCCCATCTCTCCATCCTCTTCTTTGGTATATGTTATTTATACCTCTGGTTCTACTGGAAAACCGAAAGGTGTTGCTGTCGAACATCGACAATTACTCAACTATATAAATGGCATTATCAAACAAATTAATTTACCAAAAGGTAGCAGTTTTGCCACCGTTTCTACTTTTGCTGCTGACTTAGGTAATACTGCTATTTTCGCCGCTTTATGTACGGGAGGATGTTTGCATATAATCTCCCAGGAACGCGCTACTAATTCAGAAGCACTAGCTGATTATTGTAGTCGTCATTCGATCGACTGTTTGAAAATCGTTCCTTCCCATTTAAATGCACTGCTAACTTATTCTCATTCAGAGCAAATTTTACCCAAAAAGTGCTTAATTATTGGCGGTGAAGCTGCTAGTTGGAATTTAATCGATCTGGTACAAAAACACGCGCCAGAATGCCAAATAATTAACCATTATGGCCCCACTGAAACTACTGTTGGTGTTCTCACTTTTCCAGTTAATTCTCGTTTAAATTCTGACAAAGTTCCTCTTGGTCGTCCTCTTGCAAATACGCAAGTTTATTTACTGGATAGCTATCAGCAACCAGTTCCTATTAGTGTACCGGGTGAAATTTATATTGGCGGGGATAACGTCACCAGAGGTTATCTCAATCGACCCGAATTAACGGCAGATAAATTTATTCCGAATACCTTCTATACAGAAACAGCAACTCAAAAATTTCTCTATAAAACCGGAGATTTAGCGCGGTTTAGATCGGATGGAATATTAGAATTCTTAGGTCGAATTGATGACCAAATTAAGTTACATGGTTTTCGGATTGAACTAGGAGAAATTGAAGCAGCTATCCGCCAGCATCCAGAAGTGCGAGAGACGGTTGTTTTGCTACGGGAAGATGAACCGGGCGTTCAGCGTTTAGTCGCATACATCGTTTCACAGGCAGAAAACGATCGAGAAAAAACCCTTTCAGTTGATAATCTGCGGGATTTTGTCAGACAAAAATTGCCTGAATATATGGTTCCGGCAAACTTTGTATTTCTCAAAGCTTTACCGTTGACATTGAATGGGAAAATAGACCGCAAATCTTTACCAATTCCCGAACGGTTGCAACCGGAACTCAGGGGTGATTTTGTCCCGCCGCACAATGAAGTAGAAAGTACGATCGCATCTATTTGGCAAGAATTACTCCACGTCGAAAAAGTTGGTATTTATGACAATTTTTTCGATATTGGCGGACATTCATTGTTGCTGATTCAATTACATAGTAAATTGCGAGAAAGGTTCCATAAACCTATAGCAGTCAGCGATATTTTTAAACATCCCACAATTAACGCTCTCGCTAAATACATCACTCAGCAAAAAGATGCTCGAATTTCTGCGGTTTCTCAAAGTTATGCCAGAGCAAATTTGCGAAAAGAATTAAGGCAAAAACAGTTGATGAAAAAGAATTGAAAACTCTAATTCAAACTTAGTAAAAGAGGTAAAATTTCAAAATGAATCATGACGAAATATTAGAAGATAGTAGTAAAATAGCGATCGTTGGCATGGTCGGTCGTTTCCCTGGCGCTAAAAATATCGAGCAATTTTGGCAGAACTTGCGAGATGGCGTGGAGTCTATTTCGTTCTTTTCCGAAGAAGAAATAGATGAAAGTATAGATAGAAATTTAATCAAAAATCCTAACTATGTTAAAGCTAATGGAACTTTAGCAGACATCGAATTATTTGATGCTAAATTTTTCGGATATTCTCCCAGAGAAGCGGAATTAATAGACCCGCAATCGCGATTATTTTTAGAATCAGCATGGGAAGCTCTAGAAAGTGCGGGGTACAATTCAGAAACTTATCCAGGTCGAATTGGAATTTATGCAGGTGCTAGCGTTAATACTTACTTTTTATTCAATTTATTTTCTAATCCAGATTTGGTTGCATCCGTTGGATTAGAACAATTGAAATTCGGCAATCAAGCAGATTTATTAACTACAAGAGTTGCTTACAAATTAAACTTAAAAGGTTCGGGAATCACCGTTCAAACTGCTTGTTCAACTTCATTAGTTGCGGTGCATTTAGCTTGCCAAAGTTTGCTATTAGGTGAATGCGACATGGCGTTGGCGGGTGGCGTTTCCATTTCTGTACCCCAAAAAGCAGGTTATCTTTATCAGGAAGGTAGTATAGGCTCTCCTGACGGTCATTGCCACGCTTTTGATGCTCAAGCGCAGGGAACAATTAGCGGTAGTGGAGTCGGAATTGTTGTTTTAAAAAGATTAGAAGATGCGATCGCAGATGGCGATCATATCCACGCCATTATTAAAGGTTCTGCTATTAACAATGATGGTTCTTTAAAAGTTGGATATACCGCGCCGAGTGTGGAAGGACAAGCAAATGCGATCGCAGAAGCACAAGCTATAGCAGGTATCGATCCTGAAAAAATTAGCTACATTGAAACACACGGTACGGGAACTGCATTAGGCGACCCCGTTGAAGTTGCTGCACTCACCCAAGCTTTTCGGATCAAAACTAATAAAAAAGGCTTTTGTGCTATCGGTTCAGTTAAAACTAATATCGGACATTTAAATGCAGCAGCAGGAGTTACGGGTTTAATTAAAACTATTCTTGCTCTCAAAAATAAGCAAATTCCACCTAGTTTACACTTCCAAAAACCTAACCCGCAAATTGATTTTGCAAACAGTCCTTTTTATGTTAACAATACCCTCTCGGAATGGAAAGCGCCCAGCCCCCGTTATGCAGGTGTTAGTTCTTTTGGAATTGGCGGAACAAATGCTCACGTTATCTTAGAAGAAGCACCCAATTTAGAAACTGGGTGCAAAGATTCAAGATTACAAAAAAGACAATATCAACTGTTAGTTTTATCTGCTAAAACTAATTCTGCATTAGAGACGGCAACCGGAAATTTAGCTGCTTATTTAAAGCAAAATCCAGATGTAAATTTTGCAGATGTGGCATATACTTTACAGGTTGGGCGTTGTGCTTTTGATTATCGCCGTGTTGTAGTCTGCCAAGATGTAAATGATGGCGTGCAAGCACTTTTATCTCTCGATCCGCAAAGAGTTTTTAAACAGTTTCATGAATCAGGGGAAGGTTCAATTGTTTTCATGTTCCCCGGACAAGGTTCTCAATATGTGGAAATGGGAAGGGAACTCTATGAAACTGAATCAGTATTTCGGGAAGAAGTCGATCGCTGTTGCGAATTACTTCAACCAGTTTTAGGTTTGGATTTGCGATCGATTATTTATCCCAAAAATTCCGAAAATCAAACATTAGAAAATACCGCTTTTGCCCAACCAGCTTTATTTGTAATTGAATACGCTTTAGCCAAATTATGGATATCCTGGGGCATTTCTCCTCAAGCATTAATCGGTCATAGTATTGGCGAATATGTAGCGGCTTGTTTGGCGGGCGTTTTCTCCCTCGAAGATGCTTTAAAACTGGTAGCAATGCGAGGAAAATTAA
>CAZJJR010000048.1:0-5647 GCA_964546365.1 uncultured bacterium
AAATTAATCTTCTTCTTAATTTTGAATTTTGAATTTTGAATTCAAAAAATGGTCAACCACTATTTAATAATGGCTGAATAATGGTTGCGATTTTCAACGATCGCAACTCTTTTTTTATTGTCTTATATAGGTTTATCAGCGGGTAATGGAAGTAATACGATCCTCCGAACAAAGTATGAGTTACTCTATCTTTGGTACAGTTACAATCTTCGTTCTACAAATAAACTCATACTTATGGCAGTTGCTAGAATTTAAAAGATATTTTCCCCATCGAGATTATCTTATTCGTGTCTTTGCGATCGTAAATTTCACTCTTTATATGGAATCTATTGTTACATAGATTACCTCTTTTGAATGAAGGAAGTAGCTTTGGCATTTTCTACAGTTAAATAAGCAAATTACAAATAGAGTTAACTAAGCGAACCCATGAATAATCAAACAGAAAAGGAAATAAAACAACCTGTAAGTGTAGATTGGCATTCCAAAGAGGAACCAACTGTTAAAGAAAGAAATTTAACTGCCAATCCGGGGGATAGAATCTCCGACGAACCTCAAAGCATTGAGGAAAAAGCTAAACAGGTGGCTGTAGATGTACCTGATATCACTGGAGATCAAATTACAGTTCCTACCTACTTTATTGTGGAAGATGAAGACGGCGAACAAAAAGCGCTTCATCACGTAAAAGATGCAGAGGAAATTTCTGATGTGATTCGACAAGCTAGAGTTGACGAAAACGGTAATCGTACTTGGTGGTAATTAACCATAAAAAGAAACCCGGTTTCTTGAAGAAACCGGGTTTCTTTTTTTTTACCAATATTAACCTTCAACTAATTGCCAAAAACGATCGTCTTCTGCAATGGCATCGAAATCCCGATCGTTCTTTGCATCTATCCTATATCGAGGATTAAGCGCGATCGCTTGTTTGAGATTATCTACGGCTGACTTGGCTTTTTCTTGCAAAGCATAGCAGACAGCCTTGTTGTAAAAAGCACTAGCGTACTTAGGTTGAATCTGCAAAGCGCGATTGAAACTTTCCATCGCTTCCGGATCTCGTTCTAGTTTAACCAGCATTTCCCCTCGGTAGTTCCATGCTTTGTGAGATTCGGCGTTTAACTCCAGTGCTTTATCGAAAGACGCGATCGCATCTTCGTAGCGTTCCAAAACTCCCAAAGCCAAACCGCGATTTAACCATGCTACATCATCATCGGGCTTAACTTTCACCGCTTGTTCAAAAGACTCAAACGCTTCTTCATGACGTTGCAGAGTTCCTAGCGCCACCCCGCGATTTACCCATGCTTCCTGATACTCTGGATTAATTGCAATTGCTCGATCGAAAGACGCGATCGCATCTTCATACTGTTTCAATCTTCCCAAAGTCATACCCCGTTGCACCCAAGCTTTATAATCATCAGGTTGCAATTCAACTGCTTTGGCAAAAGATGCGATCGCACCTTCATATTGATTTAATTCTTTCATCGCAATGCCGCGATGATACCAAATATTCGGATCGCTTGGTTTGTTTTCTAAAGCTTTATCGAAAGAAGCAACAGACTCCCCATATTTCTGCAATTCCCATAACGCCATCCCATGCTTATACCAAACATCACCATCACTTGGCTTAACTTCCAAAGCCAATTCGTACTTAGCCAAAGCTTGCGAATACAACCCTTGAGAGTACAAATCATCCCCTTGTTTGACATAATCATCACCAGACAAAAATAACTCAGGATGATTAGCTGCGAGGCGTTCCATTTGTTCGCTCAAACCTTGCATTTTCGTTGCCACTTCCGGGATGACGGCTTCTGCGATCGAGATTCCCGAAACATCAGCTAATTTTTTGAGAATTTCGCTCTTTTGATGTTGAGCATCAGAGACAATTTCCCCAAAACGAGTAGCATAAGTATTTTCCAAACTTTCCAGATTCCTTTGCGTCGAATCCTTTTGATGTTGCAGTTCGGTTTGTAATTGAGATAACTGACTCCTAATCTCATTTTCCAGACTTTCCAAATTCCGGATCATCTGTTGTTTTCGCCCTTGAATTTCACCCTGGAATTGATGTAATTGAGCAGCTACTTGGTTGGCGATTTTTTCCAAGTTCTGTACCGTTTGTTCTCGCTTGGCTTGAATTGTCGATCGCGAATCGCCCACTTGAATGGTAAACTCGCTTTCCAAACTCTTCAACTTTTGCAGCACCTGTTCCATTTCCCGTTCAATCTGCCCTTGCACTTGGGAAATTTGAGTAGCCTTTTCGCTGCGTAACTTTTCGATATTCGCCACCGCAATATCCTGCACTTGTTGCAGAGTTATGGTTGCGTTTTCTTTCATCTTTTCCAACTGCGGTGAGAATTCCGACTCTAACTTTTTCAAATTAGCCAGAATCGCATCCCGTTGTTTTTGAGCATCGGAATGAAAACCAGACAACTGATAAGCAAACTCCGATTGAGTCTTTTGCAAACCCCCTTGCACCGCCTGTTTTTGACTTTGCAGATCCGACTCGATTTTAGACAGGCGAGGTACAAAATCAGAACTCAACTTCTCTAAATTTTGCAATAATAAATCTCGTTGCTTCTGCACGCTTGTCAGCAATTCAGATAACCGACTCGCAAACTCGGCTTCCGACTTTTCCAAACTTTGCAATAAAGCCTGTTTCCTGGTTTGCACGTCCGACTGAATAGCCGACATTTCCGGCGCAAACTGAGAACTGAGCTTTTCTATATTAGCTAAGATTAAACCTTTCTGCCTTTCCGCATCTGTATGCAGTTCGGAAAGCCGAGAAGTAAAATCAGTTTCCAACCTTTCCAGCGCTTGTTTCGCCTGGTTAATTTGCCCATTTAATTCTGTTAAAGCTCTTTGCTTAGACTCAGACAACTCGATTAACTTCTGAGCAATATCCTCTTGATTTGAACCGAGTTCCTGTTGAAAAAGTTTCGCTCTTTGATTTAAACTTTCACCCATCTCCGAAGCAGAACGAAGCAAATTCTGCACTTCTTGATTAGCCGTTCCGATTCGATTTTCTAACTCTTTTAATTCATTTAAGTGATTTTTCACAACTTCTGTTACTTCCTGCAACACCGCACGTCGCAAAAAGTACAAAGCAACAATTCCCGCCCCCACCATTAACGCCAAAGCAGCAAGTAAAATATTAGACAGCGTAGCCGTGCGAGTAAAAGCGCGATTCGCCTCTGCTTGTAACCTCTCCAACTCTTGCCGATTCGCAACTTCCCCCGCCGTCTGTGCAACAACAGGTATACTAGGTTGACCAATGGCAAGACCGACGGACAGCAGTAAACTGGAAAATATAGCCCTACCTTGATGACTACTGACGCGGTGACGCGGTGACGCGATGACGCGGGGATATTTTTTTGATAACCAATTAGACGGACGTAATATCGCAGCTAAAGCTTTGGAATCCTTGCGTTGCATCACCACTGTTCATCTCCACGACTAATATCGGGCTGCTGATGACCATTTTTGATTTCGGTTAACAGCTACTAACAATTTTAGATTTCAGATGTGGGATTTTAGTTCAATTCAAAATTGAAAATCAAAAATCGATCGACTTTCGTAGAGAAAAGGATCGAGGATGAAGTCTGAAGGATACGGGATACAAAACAGTGTAAATTGTCACCTATACCCCAAATATCCGATAATATCGATTTGCTAAACAATTCACTCTCTTATCTGCGTCCATCTGCGTACCCTGCGGGAAGGCTATCGCCTATATCCGTATTCATCTGCGGTAAAAATTTAACCTGTCATTCCCACAGACAATTTCTAGCATTCACAGAAACCCGGTTTCTTGAAGAAACCGGGTTTCTATGCTGCACCAACTCAACCCAAACAAGCCGCCAAATCCGCATCCACCGTAGTAATTGGTTGCAAATTATATTTTTGCGACAGGAACTTGAACACATTGGGAGAAATAAACGCTGGCAGAGTTGGCCCTAAACGGATATCCTTAATACCCAGATACAACAGAGTTAACAAAATGGACACCGCTTTCTGTTCGTACCAAGAGAGAATCATCGATAAAGGCAACTGATTCACTTCAACATCAAACGCATTCGCCAACGCTAAGGCAATTTGAATTGCCGAGTAAGCATCATTGCATTGACCGACATCCATCAAACGGGGGATACCGTTAATATCTCCCAATTCTTTATCAAAAAAGCGGAACTTGCCACAAGCCAGAGTTAGAACTACGCAATCACTCGGCACTTTTTCCACCAATTCGCTGTAGTAATTCCGTCCCGACTTCGCGCCATCACATCCACCAACTAAGAAAAAGTGACGAATCTTACCTTGTTTAACCGCATCAATCACTTCTCGTGCAACACCCAAAACAGCATGACGTGCAAAACCTGTCATAACTTGGCGCGGTGCTTCATCTTCCGCAAATCCCGGCAATTCTAATGCTTTTTCGATCACTTGCGTAAAATCCGCGTGAGATAGATGGGTCAGTCCCGGCCAACCTACTGGGCCAAGGGTGAAAACCTTCTGCTTGTAAGACTCGTGGGGTGGCATCAAACAATTAGTAGTCATGACAATTGGGCCAGGAAAAGCCGGAAATTCTTTAGTTTGATTCTGCCAAGCCGTGCCATAGTGACCGTAGAGATGGGGATATTTTTGTTTCAATCCCGGATAAGCGTGCGCTGGCAGCATTTCCCCGTGAGTATAAATATAAATACCTGTATTTTCCGTTTGTTGCAGTAGTGCTTCTAGTTGTTTGAGGTCGTGACCGGAAACTAAAATAGCTTTACCTTGTTTGGCATTTAAAGGAACTGGTGTCGGTACGGGATGTCCGAAAGTTTCCGTGTTACCCGCATCGAGGAGTTCCATTGTCCGCAAGTTAATTTCACCTAATTTGAGGGCAATATTCACCCAATCTTCTAAAGTTTTATCTTGACTGCCCAAAGCGGCTAAAGCTTCGTGACAAAAACCATAAACTCGTTCGTCTTCTTGACCGAGTTCCGCAGCGTGATAAGCGTAAGCAGCGATACCTTTGAGTCCGTAAAGAACGGTGAGTTTGAGAGAAAAAATATCTACATTGCTAGCCGAACTACTGATAAATTCGTATTCAATATCTTTACCTTGTTGAACTAACTCTTCTAAAGTATTGGCAAGTGCAAATTCGGCAACTGAAGACCATTGTACTGGTGTGGCGCTAACTAATTCGATGCGGCTTTGCAAATTTTTCCGCAAAGCTACAGCCTGCCGAATATAATTAACGAAATCGTTGCTGTCAAAGTTAACGTTGGTGAGGGTTGAGAAAAGAGTTTCGCAGGTGAAAAAATCTGCTTCCTTGTTAATGATGCCAAAGGAACGCGCCACGGTTGCCACTTCTCCCAGTCCCCGCAAGCAGTGAACTAACAAGTCTTGCAAGGCGTCTACTTCCGGGCTTTTACCACAAGCGCCCCATTGATAGCATCCTTCTCCTTTGGTGGTTTGTTCGCATTGGCTGCAAAACATATGTCGCCTTTCCTTTTTTTCTCTGTCGTTTCATATACCTTCAGAGTAGGATGGCTGGAAAAATCATGCCTTGACTTAAGTCAAACGATTTGAGGACTTATGCACCTGATGGGATGGCTAGGGGCCAATACTGCACGGGTTTTGGAATTGTAGGTTGGGTTCTTGCGAAAGCGAAACT
>CAZJJR010000048.1:5663-28763 GCA_964546365.1 uncultured bacterium
GTTTCCTGGCATCAACCCAACCTACAAAAACTTCCATTTTATGCAAAGTTTATTTATTGGTTGAAATATTCAATTTCTTACCCGTGCCTAACACACCCTACGGTTAAATAAGGTTTTTTTATCACCATAAATCCGGGAGAATCGAACCGTTGTAGAGACTGTGAACAGAGAAGAACCCGATTGTCCGAACTTTTTAAGTTGCTGTTGGATTTCCCCAGGAAGATGACTGAAAGCGTCTTCCTGCCATTCGGTTGTTTCTTTTTATTGCAGCAGCCCTAAGTAAGTGTATCCTTTGTGAACGTGCCATCCAAAGTTAGCGGGAATTACTTCATACTCAGCTAAGGTTTGAGTAACGTAAGCGGTAATTGGATCGAGAGTTTGTTGAAGTTTCATAGCTCTTTATGATTCTCTATTTCTAGAAGTGAAAAATAGAAGTTTTAGGTTGATAAATTCATACTATCTTCAATTAAAGTGTCTCATTCACCATCTTTAGAATTATTGCGTTACTGGCTAAAGAGGTATCTTAACTTTTAGCTAGTTTGTGATGATGGATACTTAAAATATCTACCAGTTTTGATAGTGAACGAGCATCCCGTGCATCTAGCAAGTAAGGTTAAGCATTATGCCACTGCTTCTGATGTAACTAGTTGAATCAGCGTGGATGCGATCGCATTTACAGGCAACACCAAATCTACTTTTCCCGTAGCGATCGCGGCTCTCGGCATACTGAAAAACTCAGAGGTCGCTTCATCTTGAGCGATCGCGATTCCTCCATGCTTCTCGATTGATAGCACGCCCAGCGCACCATCAGAGCCTTTGCCTGTTAGAACCACTGCGATCGCCCGTGACTTGTAAGTATTAGCCACTGACATAAATAGTTTATCAGCAGCAGGGCGGGCAAAGTTCATCTTTGGTGCATCTGAAAGCAGCAGCGTGCCGTTAGGCTGAACTAGTAGGTGTCGATCGGGAATACCAACATAAACGCTACCCGGACGCAGAACATCTCCAGTTGCGGCTGGTTTAACTCGCAAGGCTGTTCGCTGGCTTAAAATTTCAGGCAACTGGCTGCAAAAGTTGGGGTGCAGATGCTGGACTACTAAAATAGCTGCCGGAAAATCGGCTGATAATGCAGACAAAACCGTGCTAATCGCCTTTAATCCACCCAAAGAAGCTGCCAAAGCCACAACATTAAACGCAATATTGGGAAACTGAGAGAAAATGCGATGTTGCGGAGTGTGGATAACGGCGTTCATGCTCGTGCGCTTCTTGTGGAAACAATTAAATACTCAATTGTACTTAGTTGTACAATCTACCTATCCTTAATTGTACTCTGGCGTACAATTTTTGTTTACAATTGCGTTGCCCTTGCGCTAGAGGTTTTTCCCTGTTGCTCTGCGTTATTCGGTTAGATACGAATGAGTAATCAGGCAACTAAAATTTGTGTCTCAAGACGTGCCAAATTCTGTCAAAAATCGTCTCCTAGCTAGCTTGCCTAGAGAGGAATACGAACGGCTTTTACCCTATCTGGAACCGGTTTTCCTTGACTTAAAACAAGAGCTTTATCAGCCAAACGTACCGATCGATTTTGTTTATTTTCCATTAGAGGGAGTGTTCTCGTTGCTATCCCTCTCATCAGAAGGTCAGCTGATTGAAGTGGCAACGGTGGGCAATGAAGGGATGGTAGGGCTACCCGTATTTCTAGGCGTCAGACAAATTCCAGGGGTATCGATGGTTCAAGTTCCTGGCAATGCCTTGAGGATGCGGGCTGAGGATTTGCAAACTAAAGTCAGCCGCGACTCATTGCTGTACGATCTATTGCACCGTTACACGCAAGCATTGTTTAATTTCATTTCACAATCGGCGTTATGCAATCGGCTGCATTCGATCGAACAACGCTGCTGCCGCTGGCTGCTCTTAACAGGCGATCGCGTGGGAATCGATAACTTTCCACTCACCCACGAGTTTTTGTCTCAAATGCTAGGGGTGCGGCGAGCAGGGGTGAGTGAAGTGGCTAGCAGGTTACAAAACGCAGGCTTCATTTCTTACCGTTATGGCAAGATAACCATCGTGGATCGAGCCGGCTTAGAAGCAACCAGCTGCGAGTGTTACGAACTGATCAAAGCGGAGTTCGATCGCTTAATCGGCGGTAATCACATTAAGTAATCTGCTTTTTTTGTGTCTGTATAAAGAGCGATCGTAAAATTCTTTGGTCTACTAATTTTCGATTGCTTGGTTTATAGTGAGGGCTTCAGTCCTCCCACCCTCAGCAAACAAATAAGGACTCACTACAAACTAATCGGACATGATATCAATGGATAACTCAGACGCAAAAATATGACAAAAGCAGCAAAATATCAACTTTCCGAATTAAAGGAATTTCTGGCTAGCACTTTGATGTTTGCCAGCCTTCCAGAGGAACAAATCGATGCTTTACTAGAAATTGCTCAACAAAAAAGTTATCTTTCTGGTGAAACTGTGTTTTGGCAAGGGGATGAAGCAACGGGATTTTTTTTGGTAATTTCTGGTAGAGTGAAAGTTTTTAAGACTTCCCCAGAAGGAAAAGAACAAATTCTGCACATCTTCCTTCCTAAAGAACATTTTGCGGAAGTGCCAGCTTTTGACAGTCAACCTTTCCCCGCTTCCGCCGTTGTTTTGGAAAAAACTGATTTATTATTTTTCCCTCGCACGGCGTTTTTAGAACTTTTGCAAAGAGAACCGAGTTTAGCAATTAATTTCTTGAAGATTTTCGCCCGTCACTTGCGGCGGTTTGCTCAAATTATCGAAGATTTGTCTTTGAAGGAAGTACCGGGCAGGTTAGCAACTTATCTATTATATTTAAGCGATCGCACTAATTCCCCCGACCAAGTACAATTAGATTTAACTAAAGGGCAACTAGCCGCTTTGTTGGGTACAATTCCCGAAACTCTATCGCGGGTTTTTTCTAAACTCAGCCATGAAGGTCTAATTTCCCTAGACGGTTCGACGATTAAATTATTAGACCGTCAGCGTTTGAATGTATTAAGTGGAAACAGAGATGTTCGTAGTGAGGACTAAAGTCCTCATTCTAAGGACTAAAGTACTTACTACAAACTATGCTTAAAAAAATTGAGTCAAAATTCAGAATCTAAAATAAAATCATTTATTCTGACTTCTGAATTCTGACTCGGAGAATTCTCTTTAACTACTTATGCCGAATAAAGTCGTAAACGCCAGTGTATTGAGCGCCGGGATGATTCCAGGAGTAATCGTACTCCATGCCCTGCTCTACTAATTTACGGAAAGCTTTAGGATTTTTATACCACAGATCGATCGCGCGATCGATCGCAGATTCGATCGCCTGATAATCAGTTTGGTAAAAAACATAGCCATTCCGTTCTTCTTGCGGTTTATTTTGGTCGTAATCTCGGTCAAAAACCGTATTTACCAAACCACCAACACCCCGCACGATCGGCACCGTCCCGTATTTCAACCCAATCATCTGAGTTAAACCACAAGGTTCGTAATTACTGGGAACGACAATCATATCCGCCCCAGCATAAATCAAGTGCGATAACTCTTCATTAAAACCGAGTTCTATATGTGCATCTGGATTATCATTTAAGTAATCCTTTTCATGGCTAAACCAACTATTAAGACCCGGTTCGGTTGCCGAACCTAATAAAACAAATTGCGCTCCTTTATGCAAAGCATAATAAATAGCGTGATGAACTAAATGAACGCCTTTTTGTTCATCCAACCGACCGATATAGCAAACAATTGGTTTATTAACTTGCCTTAACCAAAGTCGCTCTCGGAGAGCTTTTTTGTTTAACTCTTTTCCCTTCAAATTATCTTGACCGTACTGATAGGGAATATAGCGATCGACCTCTGGATTCCACACATTATAATCAATGCCATTGAGAATTCCACCAAACTTATAATGATGGGTGTCCAAAGTCGGATTCAATCCACAACCAACTTCAGTAAAACGAGCTTCCCAAGCATGATGGGGTGAAACGGTATTCACAAAATTAGAATAGACAATCCCCCCTTTCATATAGTTAATTGCTGTTGGGTGAGTATTATCTAACAAGCGACTGGGATCGTAATAATATTCCTCGCGGAATAAACCAGTAGCCCACAGCACGTTAGCACCAGCAACCCCTTGGTGTTTGAAATTGTGGATGGTGTAGCATACCCGCTGGGTATCCATCCCGTGATACTTGTAAATCTCATATAGCATGACTGGTACTAAGCCAGTTTGCCAGTCATGACAATGGATGATATCGGGGTGCTTGTTGGTTTTCAGGAGAAACTCCAACGCCGCTTTGCTGAAAAAGGCAAAGCGCATATGATCGTCTAAGCAGCCGTAATAACAGCCCCGATTGAAAAAGTTATCGGCAGAAAGGGGTTCGATAAAGAAACACTGCTGTCCGTGTACCCAACCGCAGTAGACATCGCAAGTAATTCCGCCGTTATTCCAAGGTACGAACAAATCGCGATAAGCTTCGTGCAGTCCCCAGATATGGTCATACCGCATACAGTCATACTTGGGTAGGATAATCTCTACCTGATGACCGCGAATTCCTAACTCTCTGCTGAGTCCATACACCACATCGCCCAAGCCTCCGGCTTTGATGACTGGAGCGCATTCAGAGGCAATTTGTACGATGTACATCCTTTTCCTCACCCATAAGAATCTCGTCTTTACAGAAGATAATACCTTCTGGCAATTTCGTGAAACAGTACAGCGTTTCCACGTCTTAAAAATCATTTTCCCTCTTTCTGCCAGCTTACTCTTCTGCTAGCGGTAAGATAATTCCCGTTAGTTCACCGGGAAACGGAATGAGCTACTTTGGCGATCGCGTTTAAAGGGCCAAATTCTTGCAGCATCTTCATTTGCTCGTCGTTGCGAACTAACATCGCTCCTGCAAATCCCAAAGAATTGACGGGTATGGACTGAAAACTCTCTTCTTTGCGGGGTACGACTAGCATCCATTCTGGAGTGGCGACCAAATTGTAAGCACCTTTGGGCCGATCGCTGTTTTCGTCTAATAAATCAACTGCTTTTAGTAAGCTGCGATAGGATGCCAGGGTAACTTCGGCGGCTGTTTGGGGTGATGGGGCTTTTGGAAAGTCGAATTTAACTAAGGCGTGAAGGAATGGCAAACTGGGGACTTTGCCAACTATTCCTTCAAATTCGGCTGTGGCTAGTTTGGTTTCGATCGGCACTCTTTCCCCCGTAGGAGATAATGGCAGGGGAACCCATTGCAGGTGTTTGTGGGGCTGACTCGCTCCGGCTATTTTGCCAGAATTGTAAAAGGCTAAACCGTTGATTTGATTTAAAACTAACCACATCGCCTCAAAATCTGGGAAGGTGAGTAAAGTTTCTTGTTCTTCAAAGGCGCGGGTAACTATTAGTAAGTGATGTTCGACGACGTTGAATTTGTTGAGCAAGCAAACGTGCGTATCGGAAATATTGGCTACGAAAAGTTTTTCGTCGTAGGGCAGAAATGGATTGAAATTTTTTGGTTTGTGGTTATCTTTGGCAGGTTCTTTTTTAGCGGCGTCTTTGCGAGCTAGGTTAGAAATAACTCGCACTAGAAAATGAATGTCGTTGTCTTCTACGATCTGGTATTCGGTGGGGATGCTTTGCAATGCGCCGCAGTTGAGAGCAAATTCGGTTTGCCGTATCACTCGCTGCCATAAGAGATCGGGCTTTTGGTGAAGTTTTTCTGCGGTATTTGAGGTTAATTCAGACATTTAAATCAGTTATCAGTAAACAGTTATCAGTGTATCAAGGCATTAAGAAATTCTCCTCAATCTAATAACTGATAAATATAATTATTAAAGGCTTTTTTTATCGCAAAGTAAAGAATTCTTCGGCAACGGAAGGGTGAATGCCGATCGTAGCATCGAAGTCTTTCTTGGTTGCACCCATTCGGATCGCGATCGCTAAACATTGTATGATGTCGATCGCACCTTCACCAACCATGTGAGCGCCCAGCACTCGCTGTGATTTACCATCCACGACTAATTTGATCGTGGTTTTCTCATCCCGTTTGGCTAAACTGTCTACTAAGGGACGAAACTGAGAGCAATAGCATTGCACGGAGTCACCGAATTTTTCCCGCGCTTGGGCTTCGCTCAAACCTACAGTTGCCGCTTCTGGGTAGGAACTAACGGTAGCTGGAACGCACTCATAACAAACCGTGTGGGGATTATTTCCGAATTGAGTATCGGCAAAAGCTCTACCTTGCGCGATCGCAACTGGAGTAAAGTTTACCCGATTTATACAATCTCCCACTGCAAAAATATTCTCTTGCGTCGTTCGATTGTAATCATCCACCACGATTTTAACTTCATTCACTTCAATCCCAGCATTTTCTAACGCCAAGCCACTGATGTTAGGAATACGTTTTGTACCATCGAGGACAGTATCAACGGTTAATGTATTTTGGTTTTCTCCTGAGAGAATCAAATCAAGTTCATCCCCCACAGGTTTGATTTCTTTAACCTTCGTGTTGTTAAGAATCTGAGTACCTCGCTTGGTAATGCCCTCAGTTACAGCAGTGCAAATATCTCGATCGAAGGCAGGTAAAATATGCTCTTCTGCGATAATTTGAGTAACTTCGGAACCGAGATTTTTCATGATTCCGGCTAACTTGACAGCGATATAATCACCACCGAGTACTGCCATCCGCTTCGGCTGCTGCTTGAGACTAAATAGTTGCCCTGCGGTGATGGCATATTCAATTCCCGGTATCTCTAGTTTGAAAGCTTTCGATCCCACTGCAATCAAAATTTTATTAGCAGTAATCTGTTTTCCTGCAACTTCTAAAGTATGAGGATTTTTAAAGGTAGCATGACCTTTAATTAGTTTCACTCCGGCTTTGGTTAGTGCTTGATTATGTAATTCGCTAAGACGTTGAATTTCTTGCTCTTTTGCATCAATAAATTGTTGCCAATCAAAGGTGTTTTTTTGTTGATTCCAGCCATAGCCGGCTGCTTCTTGAGATTCTTCAGAAAATTCAGCCGCAAAAGACATCAATTTTTCGGGAATACAGCCGCGAATCACGCAAGTACCGCCTACTAAATCTTGTTCTGCGATCGCAACACGCGCACCATATCGAGCAGCCTGTTTCGCAGCCGCCAAACCTCCTGGCCCCGCACCGATCGTCAAAAGGTCGTAATCAAATTCCATAACAAATTTACCCTGACCTTTGGCAACTGCCGATTTTTATTGATTAAATCGTTGATGCGATCGCCAACTTCAGCTTTTAGATTGGCTATCAACTGCTGTTAGAATAACATTAGTTATTCTCTAGTTACTTCTATCTGAGGAATTGTCTTAATCTAATTGATATTGTATATATAAATACTAAAAGTCTTTCGGAGCGGTTAGTTATGCCGCTTTATCAAAACAGAATTCTCCGAGTCATTCGCTGTGAATTCAGAATTTTTATCTGTGTGATTGGCGGATGAATAAACGGGTTCGGTTACCCCCACTAAATCGAAGATTTAGTGGTATTCAATTAGTGGCAAGTCTGAATCTCCCAGTAATTAATTCTGACTTGGAGAATTCTTCTTCAATAAGTCGTTCATTACTTGAAAATACCTGCGTATGCAAGACCGGGTAATATTAATCTTTTATTACCTCAAATAAATCTTCGATCAAGACATCAAACGTGCGAGCTAATTTAATTAAAGAAGTCACATCAACCGTTGCCAATCCTGGCGATTTCGCATAATTCTTTAGTGTAGTGTAGGCAATTCCTGTACGCTCTGATACCTCTTTGAGCGTCCAGCCTTTTTCATCAGCAAATTCTCGAACTCGCAACCTAACTAATCCCATAATTGACAAAAGCCCAGTTTTTGTCTTATAATTTCGATTATATAACTAAAAGCAATCGCCCTCCGACGTAGCAATTGGCAGGGCGATCGCAGTTCAATAAATTCCCATAAAATGGGAAGCATCTACTTTTTATGGTAGCAGCAATTAAGCAAGAATCAATAGTTCCCCATTCACAATTTCGGTTTGTCACCGTAGAAGCGATCGCGCGAGTACTCAACGTACATCCCCAACACCTTAAAGAGATTCGCTGCTGGGCGAACGTCATTCTCGTAGTAGGCGAAGGCATCAGTAAATTCGTCAGCTATGCAGATTTACCACCAATTTTAGGAGTTGAGCCACCTGCCACCAAAGATTTTCTCCGTTGGCGTCAGCGTTGGCGTAAAAATAAGACCCACAAAGCACCAGAATTTTGGGTACAATTTTACACCCAAAAATTTCAACAAGCAAATTCTTTAGCAGAACTGCATAATTGGCAAGGATTGGTCGATCGAATCAAATTCGGGCTGAATTTAGCATCAGTGCAATGGTTGCAAAATCTTTATCAGCAACTCGTCCAACAATACTGCTGGCAACCATCTTAAATCAGTTATCAGTCAACAGTTATCAAGGTAGATATTTGAGAATTTTCGATCCGTTATCAACCATATTCGTTTTTATTTTTCAGATCTCACTACCCTAAAAATTAGGTACTAATAATTGTGATGTACTCTATTTACTTGCCATCTGCTGCTGTAAGAGTAAGCCATTTCATTTGCCTTCCTAATTATTTGCTTTCATAGAATGTAGAGACGTTGTATACAACGTCTCTACTACAGTGATGAAAATAGCCGCTCGATTAAATTTAGTTCGAGCGAATTACCCGTTCTTCTTGAATCACCCGATTCCCCCTAGAAATGCTAAGAAAAGCACCGTTAACAACGTACTCGTATTGTCCGTTCTTTGCTACATATCCCGTTCCTTCTTCAGTGATAGCGGGGAGAGTAATTGCATTGCCATTGCGCTTGCTGACGCCATTGTAAAAGTATTTACCCCGACGATTTGCACAGATATAAACTCGAAAACTAGCTGTTTCAAAATAATTAGCGCTTCTCAAACCTCGGCGACTGCAAAAATTGTGAACGGATGACCGAGAATTTGAGGATTGTTTGAGCGCATTAGTACTAGGATTAGCATTACTAGCATTAGAAAAACCGACTGATGTAGTAAGTAATAAACAAGTACCTAACAAAGCATAACGGAAAGATTTAAAGTTAAACATGGCTGAATGGTTGGTTGTTGTTTTACTAAAGTATTCTTCCCGCTCAATCCCGACGATTCCTAATTCTTCGATTACACAAACGGGTGATTTTAATTGTTCAGAAAGCGGATAAATAGATATGGAAAGAAACTAGTAGTCCGCTAAATTGATTTTGATTGGTTGTCCCAGAGCTAGAAACCCCTCAAAACTACTTTGGGGAACTAGGTCAAATATCTACCTAGCGGCATTGAAGGTAAGTACATTTTCTCAACTGCCGACAAAGAACCGATCGCGATCGCAAATAAGCTAAGATTGTTAAAGATTTATTACTGTTTACTTTAAGTACCCGTTCCCAAACGCTCTATGACGCTCCCCATCCGCAACGTGGCCATCATTGCCCACGTAGACCACGGCAAAACCACTCTTGTTGACGCTCTGCTAAAACAATCCGGCATCTTCCGCGAAGGGGAAGAAATTCCTGATTGCGTGATGGACTCCAACGCGATCGAGCGGGAGCGGGGCATTACAATTTTGTCCAAAAATACGGCAGTCAAATACAAAGACACCCTGATCAATATAGTTGATACTCCCGGTCACGCTGATTTCGGCGGTGAAGTCGAGCGGGTATTGGGTATGGTGGATGGTTGTCTGCTGATTGTAGACGCCAACGAAGGGCCAATGCCCCAAACCCGGTTCGTGCTGAAAAAAGCCTTAGAAAAAGGACTGCGCCCGATCGTAGTTGTGAATAAGATCGATCGACCACAAGCAGAACCTTATAAAGCTATCGATAAAGTATTAGATCTGTTCCTAGAATTGGGTGCAGATGATGACCAGTGCGACTTCCCCCATCTATTCGCTTCCGGTTTATCAGGCTTCGCCAAAAACACTTTGGAAGAAGAAAGCACTGATATGCAGGCTTTGTTTGAAGCAATTCTGCGTCACGTACCGCCACCAGTAGGCGACCCCAACAAACCATTGCAATTGCAGGTTACCACCCTCGACTATTCCGATTACTTGGGTCGGATCGTAATTGGTCGCATCCACAACGGTACGATCAAAGCAGGTCAGCAAGCCGCATTGGTGACGGAAACAGGCCAAATCGTCAAAGCCAAAATCACCAAACTGATGGGATTTGAAGGCTTGAAGCGGATTGAAATGCCAGAAGCTTCCGCTGGAAACATCGTTGCAGTAGCAGGTTTTGCCGATGCGAATATCGGAGAAACCATTACTTGTCCCGATGAACCCCAAGCGCTACCACTAATTAAAGTGGATGAGCCAACTTTGCAGATGACCTTCTCGGTGAACGATTCGCCATTCTGCGGACAAGAGGGTACTTTTGTGACTTCTCGCCAATTACGCGATCGCTTAATGCGAGAATTAGAAACCAACGTCGCCCTCCGCGTCGAAGAAACCGACTCCCCCGACAAATTCCTCGTATCCGGTCGTGGCGAACTCCACCTGGGTATCCTGATCGAAACCATGCGCCGGGAAGGTTACGAATTCCAAGTATCCCAACCCCAAGTAATTTACCGCGAAGTCAACGGTCAACCCTGCGAACCTTTCGAGTATCTCGTGTTAGACGTACCAGAAGAAAGCGTAGGCGGTTGTATCGAACGCTTGGGTCAGCGCAAAGGCGAAATGCAAGATATGCAGATGGGTGGAAACGGTCGCGCCCAACTAGAATTCGTGATCCCCGCCCGTGGTTTAATCGGTTTCCGAGGAGAAATCATGCGCTTAACTCGCGGCGAAGGCATCATGAATCACAGTTTCCTCGATTATCGCCCCCTCAGTGGCGATGTGGAACTGCGCCGCAACGGTGTGCTGATTTCCTTTGAAGAAGGAGTTTCTACTTTCTACGCCATGAAAAACGCCGAAGACCGAGGCGTATTCTTCATCTCTCCCGGTACGAAAGTTTACAAAGGCATGATCGTAGGCGAACACAACCGCCAGCAAGATTTGGAACTTAACGTTTGCAAAACCAAGCAGCTAACCAACCACCGCGCCTCTAGCGGTGAAGAATTGGTGCAATTGCAAGCGCCAGTGGAAATGAGTTTAGAGCGTGCTTTGGAATACATCGGCCCTGATGAATTGGTGGAAGTTACACCCCAATCAATTCGCTTGCGGAAGTTATCGAAGAAGTTAGTCAAACGCTAGTTTAAGAAGGCTGAAGTAAAGAAAAAAAGCCGATCGAAGAACTGGTTGATTATTTCTGCCAAGTTACACTAAATAGGAGGGTGGGCAATGCCCGCCTTATTTTTTTTGTGATTGCGATCGCTAAATATAATTAATATTTAATATCATGTCAGCTTCAACACTTAATCTATATGTGTAGGTTGGGTTGAGGTACGAAATCCAACATTCATCAACTCGATGTTAAGTTTCGCTGTTGCAAGGACTCTATCTACATATCGTAACTAATTGACCGGACATAATATAACAGGTTTATTAAAACTCAAAAAACCTAGAATCTAAATTCGATTATGAAGAACATCCAACAATTGAAAAATAAGTTAACTCAGTTAGCAAAAAACGATAAAAATTTTCAAAATTTTGGCTCTGAGTTACACCGATATCAACTCAATCCTTGCTTGACAGAATCAGAAATTCAATTCTTTGAGGAAAAAAACAGGATTACCCTCCCAGAGGATTATCGAAATTTTCTCTTAGAAATTGGCAATGGAGGTGCTGGCCCTGGTTATGGTTTACTGGAGTTAAAAGTAAAAAATGAAAAAGAAATAACTGAAGTTATACAAGAAGGATATGATAACTACCTCTCCCAACCGTTTCTTCTTGAAAAAGCATGGAATTATCGACATTTACTCGATCCTGATGAAGAATTTGTAGAGATTGATGAAGATAAACTCATACAGGGAACAATAAATGTAACGCATTATGGTTGCGATATATATGCTCGCTTAGTAATTACAGGAAATCAACGAGGAACCATCTGGATAAATGACTGTGGTGGTGATGGAGGTATTTATCCATGTTCTTTGCATATTGCATATTTTTATCATTGCGAAGGTTACGATAACGAAGAAGAGTTGCAGTCAGCTTTCAGGCAACCAGCTTTAAGTTTTTATGATTGGTATGATAACTGGTTGAATAGCAGCCTAGAGCAACTGTCAAGCGATCGAAATTATAGGTAGCGCATTTACAGATAAAATTGCTACTTACAATAGTGAAGTACATAACACATTGAACCAAATGTCAGCCATTATAAAATACTACTCCTCCAATATATTTCACCGAAGATTATGCCAATTAAAAAAATCGCGCAACTCACTCCAGAACAAGAAGCACTGATACCAGTTTATTGGGAAAAGTGGGAATATTGGGCAATTTGTACTGAGCCAATAGATAAACATAAAGCTGCCGCAGCAGTGAAAAATGTTTACCCTATCATTGGTTTTAAAGAACCATAAATTCTATTTTTTGATAGTCCTTATGCAGCTATTCAGGAATTGATTCACCTGCCAGATTACTCAAAACCATTAGATAAAGAAATCAGCATCAAATTCCATAAACGATTATTTAGCCACATATTTTCAGGATTGGAAAACCAACTAGATCGGAAAATTTGGATTTGGCTTCACAATCGAGCTTGTTTTCCTCTAGGAAATGTCCAAATTATATTAAGAGACGAACTTGAGGATTCGCTTACTGAAGAACAGTTCAGCGCTTTAAACTCTCACGTTAGTAACCTGCAAATTCCCATGTTTTGGGCAATAGATGGGTTTATAGCTGATTATTGCATTTCTGTTCTCAATTGCCATTGTGATCGCCAAAAATGGAATGCTTTGCAGTTTCTAATCAAAGACTGCGGCTTATTTTTTCCTTATGAAAATCTGTGTTTGATTTGCGATCGTCCTCGCATCCTTTCTTTCGACGACCAAAAACTCCCCCATGCAGAAGGCGGCGCACCTGCTATTCAATTCGCTGACGGATTCAGCGTATATGCAAATTATGGTGTAAGGCTTTCGCGAAACTCGCTCAAGCATTCCGAGCATCATTGTCACCGAGAAGCCAATTGAAATGTAACCAGCCAGAGATGGATAATCAAACTGTGTTACGGTGTGAGGTAATGATTCCAGAATTTGATGAAAATGGCTATCTGCCACCAGGGATACATTGGGCAACATGGGAGGAATTTGTAGACAGATTTAGTACTACATCGCGTCGATCGCGCCTGATAAAAGGACTAAAAATGGCAATGGAACAATTAAAAGAAGCAGGCTGTGAAACTATCTACATCGATGGAAGTTTTATCACCAACAAGTTAAAACCCGGTGACTTTGACGCCTGCTGGGATTCCAACGGTGTTGATATTAACTACTTGGAATCTATTGCCCCGACTTTATATAATTTCGCTCAAAAACGTGCCGACCAAAAGACGAGGTATGGGGGCGAGATTTTTCCGTATAATTACCCGGCAAATAGTTCTGGTATAACCTACTTAGATTTTTTCCAATTTGATACGAAAAATAATACCCGCAAAGGAATTATCGCCATAGACTTATTGAGATGGGAGCCATGATGATAAGAAATGAACAAGAATATCGGAACACCATATATTGGTTGGAAAGATTTGAGCAATCGATAGCTGAATTGGATAATAACGAAAGCTTGAAAGCAGATTTTAAGCGGTGGAAACTCCAGAGGGATTCATACCAGAGTCAAGTTGAGGATCTAAAGGAACAAATTAAGGAATATGAAACCCTAACCAACCACGATTCTCAAACTCCAATAGTGCTAGAGCTAGATGATATTAACAATCTGCCGCAGCTTCTAATTAAAGCTCGTATGGCAGCTAAACTCAGCCAAAAAGAGCTTGCCGATTTAGCTGGCCTGACTGAAGAGGAAATTCAAAAATATGAAGATAAAGACTATGAAGATGCCAGTTTCCTTGATGTAATGGCAGTGGTTGATGCGCTGGACATTAAAGTAGTAAAAGGTGAGTTTTTGATTCCGTTGGATACTCTCCGAAGAACGCCAATTACTAAAGAGGAGTTACTGTCTAAGTCCCGGCAGAAAGTAAGTTCTTAGCCTAGTTTTTCGATCGCGCCCTCTTTATTTACCAGACTTCTTGCAAAAGTGTCAAATCTTGTTTTTTTTACCACAGATATCCACAGATAAACACAGATAAATTGATGAGATATCGACTTTTGCAAGAGGTCTACACTTTACTCCTCAACTCAGGCGTTGCCGAAGCCACAAAGCAAATAGAGGTAGAGCTAATCGGTAACCTTGCTCTGAGCCATAAATCAAACCTTTGTGCTGCAATCCCGCGATCGCACCTTGCAGAGAACCCCCTCTGGACAAGTAATGCTTGTGAATGTAATCGCGACTTTGCGGTTTGTCCGTAGGGTCTAATGCTAGGGATTCTAACAAATGAGCTTGATTAGCTGGCAGCAGCATTAGTAATGACTCGAAAACCATCGATAAGTCGGCTAAAAGTGCTTGTATTGCCTGTTCGACGTGGAAATCGCGAATTAGCCCATCTGAAACTCGTACCGATTTGAGGCGTCGCACCAGCGCCGAAGCATCCCCTAAATGTCCTTGCACCGCATTAACGAACAATTGTAGTGCTGGCGATCGCGGATCGAACTTCAACCCTTCACTATGCAAGACTTCCTGCGCCCAAGCAGCAACCACATCATCAGTTAAGGGAGCGATTTGCACGATTTCCAAATTATTACTCGGTTCGTCAGGAGTTATGCAGGCTTGTGCGATCGTTGCCACCAGTACGTAACTCACCTGCGTCTGACGCTCGATCTCTTCCCGCAAAAACTTTTCCCACACTCCATTGCGATCCCAAGAGCGGATATGGGGAAAACTGTCCAAAATCAGCACCGCTCGTTCGCCGCCAGATTCGGCTAAACTTTGCAGCAGAGGGAGTAATACCTCAAATGCTTTCCATTGCTGCTGTTGATCTTCTGTGCGAAAGGGTTTCAGCCGCCCGGTGTCATTTCCTTCATTGCTCAGCACAAATAATTCCGATGCTTTGCGATCGATCCACTCTTCGATCGAAACTCGATCGCTTGCACTTTGAAAAGTCTGGTCTATGCTCTCGCACAGCAGCTGCACAAACCTTTGACCATCGGTAACCCGAATGCAGTCAACCTCCAGAATTTTCGCGCCAACTTCTTTTGCCGCCCGCCGCACCAAAGTCCGCCGTCCGCTTCCCGGTACTCCTGCAATGAGCAAGTCGCCATCACGGGCTAAAACTTGGGTAATTCGCTGAAATTGCGCTTGCCGACCAACTAATTCAAACGGTGCTGATATATTCAAAAGATTCACAACTTTAGCATCTCGATCTCAAGTATAAAAACCGTCCAGTGGCAAGTTGCCAACTAAATCGGTAGGCGAATCAAGGTCAAGGTTAACCATTGATTGACTAAAATCTATAGTTTACCTTAACACTTTCCAATAGTGATTTTATTATTTAGCACTATTAAACAGTGTTATATATTTATTAGCACCATTTAATAAATATAGCCGTGTTAGAAGCATTTGTATTTGCAACCATACTGTGCGGATTTTTCGGCATCATCTTTAAAAAAAATCTGCTGATGAAGATCGTCTCTATGGATGTGATGAGTACGGGGGTAATCGCCTATTACGTGCTGGTTGCATCGCGAGATGGCTTGTTCACGCCGATCGTTTCAGATGTCGCAAATGGCGCTTACGCCGATCCCGTTCCCCAGGCAGTCATATTAACGGGAATCGTGATTGGCTTTTCCATTCAGTGCTTAATGCTGGTCGGTGTCATGAAGTTGGCACGGGATAATCCGACCTTGGAAAGTAACGAGATCGAGAAAAGCAATACCCCATGAATACCATTACGATCGCGTGGATCGCACTACCATTTCTGGTGGGTTTTAGCATTTACCTACTGCCCAAACTCGATCGCTACCTGGCACTAGGCATGGCGATCGTTTCCACCGGATACGCACTTGGGCTATTTTTCACCCAGTCGTCCCTGACCCTGAAACTACTAGATAATTTCGGCGTTACCTTAGCAGTCGATCGGTTAAGCGGCTTCTTCATATTAACCAATGGGCTAGTCACAGCCGCAGTCATCCTCTACTGTTGGCACAGTGGTAAAACGGCATTTTTTTATGCACAAGCCATCATTTTGCATGGTAGTGTCAACGCCGCGTTCGCCTGTACGGACTTTATCAGTTTATACGTAGCCTTAGAAGTCAGCGGTATTGCCGCGTTCCTTTTGATTGCCTATCCCCGCAGCGATCGATCGATTTGGGTAGGGTTGCGCTATCTATTTATCAGCAACGTCTCCATGCTGTTTTATCTGGTGGGGGCAGTGCTAGCCTATCAAACCAACCATTCATTTAGTTTTGACAGTTTGCGCGGCTCTCCCCCAGAAGCCCTTGCCCTGATCTTTCTTGGACTATTAGTAAAAGGGGGAATCTTCGTATCCGGATTGTGGCTACCGTTGACCCACTCCGAATCGGAGACACCAGTATCGGCGATGCTGTCGGGAGTGGTAGTTAAAGCAGGTGTCTATCCCTTAGCGCGTTTTGCCCTAACTTTGGCAGAAATTGACCCCATCATCAGGATCTTAGGAGTTGGAACAGCCCTGCTGGGAGTAGGTTATGCAGTCTTTGAAAAAGATAGCAAGCGGATGCTGGCGTTTCATACCGTTTCCCAGTTAGGCTTTATCCTCGCTGCACCGGAAGTAGGAGGCTTTTATGCCTTGACGCACGGACTGGTCAAATCAGCACTCTTCCTGATCGCGGGTAATTTACCAAGCCGAAACCTCAAAGAACTGCAACATCAGCCAATTCATACTCCCATTTGGATTGCTTTGGTAATTGCTAGCTTCTCAATTTCGGGCTTTCCCCTGTTATCCGGCTTTGGGGCAAAGGTATTGACAATGAAGAATTTGCTGCCCTGGCAAGTAATTGGCATGAATATAGCGGCTTTGGGAACGGCAATCTCCTTTGCCAAATTTATTTTCCTGCCTCGTGGGACGGACAAAGAGCAAACTGTCAAACCCGGTTTTTGGCCAGCAGTTATCCTCTTAATCGGCGGGTTGTTTGTCGCAAATGTCGTGTATTACGAAGCTTACACCATTGGAAATACTGTAAAACCGCTAGCAACGATCGGCCTTGGCTGGTTAGCGTATCTCTTAATTTTTCGACGAGTCGCTATCAAACTACCCCGTTTATTTGAGGAATTCGAGCACCTGATCGGGGCGATGAGTTTGATGTTAATCCTCTTGTTCTGGATGGTGCTGGCATGACTTGGTATCTCAATCTCATTTTGCGACTAGCCATCTGGTTTCTGCTCACCGCCGATATGAGCTTGGCTAATATCTTTATCGGGCTAAACATTGTATTCCTGTTGCCCTACGGCTCCCGATCGGCAGGGGCACTCAAGGATTGGGTACGGGCGATCTGGGAAGCCCTGGTTGCGGTTCCGCAGGCATATATGGAAGCATTTGAAATGATCCTTCGTCCCCACAATTACGAAGATGTGACGATGGAGAGAGTCAAACCCGGACGGACACCCGGACTGATCTTCCTAGATATATTTTTGATTACTTTTACGCCCAAGACCATTGTCTTGAAGTACCACGAAAATGGCTGGTACGAAGTTCACTGGGTACGACGGAGGAAAAAGGCGTGAACTTGACCTTGGCACTAATTGCAATGATTCTGGCGCTACTCATACCTATGTACGAAGCTTGGCAGGATGATGATATCTGGCAAAAAATGTTGGCATTTTCAAGTGTCGCCAGCAAGACATCAATCATGATTTTGGTTGTATCCGTTTTACGAGATGATTGGATGCTCGGCGTGACAGGAGTAATTATTTTGAGCGTGGGTAATGCCGGATTAATGTTATTGGCGCAGATTCTCAAACGCATGAGTGATGTTTGACCCTGCCTTGGCTAACGCACAAAGACTTCCAACGAGGTTTGTGATGATTGATTTGCTTAGTTATACCTGCATAGGTATAGGAATCTTCTTCTGGTTTTGGGGAACTTTCCCCTTACTCGGCGATCGCTCGGTATTATTCAAACTACATACTCTTTCAGTGGCGGATACCCTTGGCTCGATGAGCATCATGGCGGGATTGCTGCTGAAGATCCCCAGCGAATGGCCGCTTCTCGTACTTGGCATTATTACTTTAGCAATCTGGAATACAGTGCTGGGCTATGTGTTGGCATACTCTTCCAGCCGTGGAGGGAGCCATGAATGATAGCTATATCTATTTCATCACCGCTCTGCTGCCGTTGTCTTCGTTGATGCTGCTACTTCAGACCAATCCATACCATGCTTTGGTAATCCAGGGCATAGCCGGAGCGATCGCAGCATTGGTATTTGCGGTTTTGGGGGCGGCAGATGTAGCTTTGACCCAAGCATTGATGGGTACTCTGCTGGCGACTACTCTTTGTGCGATCGCAGTACGTTCATCTTTAGTTATGCGTCTTGGCGTACTCGAAGATGGCGCGATCGAAGCCGATCGAGACCCCCATTTTGCTCAACTAATCAATGACTTGCGAACCATTTTTGGCAAACACTATATGCGTCTTGAGCTAGTCCCGTACACGAATCCCCAGGCTTTGCACCGGGCGCTAATGGAAAAAGAAATCCATGCCACCTTTGCCAAAATAGAACACGATCATCAAGACTACTCGCTTGATGAGGACGAACAGCAACCCTATCACACCAAAATTAGGGTCAGACGCATCTATGACATTCTGCAAACCGAACTTTCGTCACCTGCAACCAGCCTGACATATATCAATGCGCCAGACTCAGGGGAGGAGAAGCATTAATGAAATGGGTCTATATTGTGGCAGGGATAGCGCTGTACGTCAAATTTCTAATCGTACCCAATCCGGTATCGGACTTATCAGAGTCGATCGTCGATGCAGTTGTCAAAGATAGTGGAGTTCCCAATGCGGTTACGGCGATCATTCTCCGAAATCGGCTGTATGACACGATCTTTGAAGTGGTGGTTTTTACGATCGCGGTTATGGGTGCAAAGTTTTTACTAGCAAACGAAAGACCATCTTGCTCGATCGATCGGTTTACCGATCGACCATCGATCGTAATGGCGCGTTTGGGAGCAACAATTGCCACGTTGGTGGGGATCGAACTGGCGATTCGAGGACATCTGAGTCCCGGCGGCGGTTTTGCAGCCGGGGTAGCGGGGGGAACTGCGATCGGTCTTGTGGCGATTACCTCATCAACAGAGTGGATGCAGGAGATCTACAAGCGCTGGAACGCCGCAGCTTGGGAAAAGGTTTCAGTTCTAATTTTTGTTGTTCTGTCGGTAATCACTCTGGCTGGTATAGAGTTGCCTCATGGAGAACTGGGCGCACTCTTGAGCGGCGGCGTTATCCCCATCCTCAACATCTTAGTCGCCATCAAAGTCGCCTTGGGTTCTTGGGCAGCTATTTTAGTGTTTATTCGTTATCGTGGACTGCTTTAGGGGAAAAGGGGAAAAGGGGAAAAGAGGAAAAAGGGAAACGGGAAAAAATTATGAATATATTCATTCTCCCCATCCCCTTTAGAATGGATAAGAATCTCCTAGTGCTGTGGAATCAAAGACCGTGACTACTGCTACTCCAATTAGTTCGCAACAAACGATCGAACTGGCTCCTAATTTTACTTTACCGATCGCGATTACATTTGGTGCCATCCCCCTACTACTAGTGCAACCTTGGGTAAGCGCTATCATCGCCTTGTTCGGATTATTCCTCTTATTCCAGAGCCTCACCATCCGGCTAAAATTTACCGAAACCACCTTAGAGGTCTATCGTTCTGATAAGATGATCCGCAGTTTCCCTTATCGGGAATGGCAAAATTGGCGAATTTTTTGGCCGCAAGTCCCTATTTTGTTCTACTTTAAAGAAGTTAAGAGCATTCACTTTTTGCCAATTTTGTTCGATCCTAAAATGTTGCAAACCTGCTTAGAGCAACGCTGTCCCAGGATTTAGTGCTGAGTGTGGTAGCTGACTTCTGCTCGGTGGTGTGCTAAAAGGCTATTAATAGTTGTTAGTTATTAACGTTACTTGTTAAATGAATTCAGACGAAACTCCAAAACCTACTCCCCAAAAAGAAGCGCGAGAGCCTGTAGCAGAATCGGAATCACAGATGGACTTATGGGCTACTCCCGAAGAACAGAATGCCACAGCGTCAGAAGATGTGGTCGCAGACCAAAATGAAAATAATTTGGCAATTGGCGAAGTATCACCTGTCACTAATGTAGAAGATAATCAATATATAGAAGGAGATTTAGAGCCTGTCAATCCGCAACAGCTTAACCCAATGAGTGAAATGGTATTGGGTGGCGCTTCTTATGTAACTGATGAAGCTACTACTAACGATTGGTTAATCGAAGGTGAAGTAAATCCTCTCAACAATTCAGTGCCTCTAGCAAACGATCGCATCACGGATTTAGAACAAAGAGTAGCAGAATTACAAAGTCAGGAACAAAAATTAAAACAGGAAATCGCTAACTTACAAGCTAGTTATGCCAAACAATCGGCAGATATTCAAAATGCTTTGAGTGGCTTGCTTCAAGAAGGTTTAAAAGAACTAGAACAGCGCAAACAAACTTTGCAAATTGCTGTAGAACAATTAGAACGTCGCCAAGAACGCATTCGCGCTGAAATGAAAACTTCTTTTGCAGGAGTTTCTCAAGATTTAGCAATTCGCGTGCAAGGTTTTAAAGATTATTTAGTCGGTAGTTTACAGGATTTGGCATCAGCAGCCGAACAGTTGGAACTGGTTCCTCAAATACCAGAACCGTCGGAAACGGTGATCGTCAGAGATGCGCCTCAACCGAGTAAAGAAGCAATAGTACCGCAATTTGCCGAACAAGGTTTTCAGGAACAAGCCAAGCAAATTCGCAAACTGTTGGATCAATATCGCACTCGACCTGATTATTATGGCCCACCGTGGCAACTGCGCCGCACTTTTGAACCAATCCATGCCGAACGCGCTTCTTATTGGTTTTTCTCTCAAGGCGGTAAGGGTGCGTTGCGGACGATGGGTAGCCGCTTGCAAAATACTTTGATCGCTTCTTCTATTATCTCAGTGTTGCGGGCAATGTATGGCGATCGCCTCCACAGTCTGATCCTTGCCAACAGCCCCGAACGTTTGGGAGAATGGCGACGTGGCTTGCAAGATTGTCTGGGCGTTTCTCGCGGTGATTTTGGCCCAGACCGGGGTCTGGCTCTGTTTGAAGCACCAGAACCTTTGGCAATCAAAGCGGAAAGATTAGTTAAAGAGGGGGAAATGCCTTTAATTATTATTGATGAAACGGAAGATCAAATTAGTCTTTCTGTTTTACAATTTCCCCTATGGTTAGCTTTTGCTCCCGATCCCCAATCACCTAATTATTCGTATGAACGCTTTTAAAGGATGAAGGATGAAGTATGAAGTATGAAGTGTAAAAGATAAAAATTAACTTATCTTCTACACCTCCCCATCCCCCTATCCCCCCACCTCCCCATTTCCCCCTGCTGCTATGTTTGAAATCTCAATTACGATCGCGCTTTTGCTAGTAGCCTATCTGATCGGTTCTTTTCCCACAGGCTATTTAGCTGTTCGTTGGCTTAAAGGTGTTGATATCCGAGAATTGGGATCGGGCTCGACGGGAGCCACCAACGTGCTGAGAACGCTGGGAAAAGCGCCAGCCATCGGGGTTTTGCTGATGGATGCGGCGAAAGGTGCTGTTTCAATTGCGCTGGCTCACTGGGGATTCCATTTTTTCAATATAACGAGCATACCTTTACCAACGGTGGTAGCTTTAGCGGGATTATCGGCTGTAATCGGCCATAGTTGGCCGATTTGGTTGGGTTTCAGAGGCGGAAAGTCAGTTGCTACCAGTTTGGGCATTTTGCTGGCGATGTCTTGGCAAGTTGGTTTGGCAACCTTGGGAGTGTTTGCGGTGATGATGGCAATTTCCCGCATTGTTTCTCTCAGTTCGATTTCCGGTGCGATCGCAGTTTCCCTGTTCATGATTATATTTAAACAACCGTTGGCATATCAAATATTTGCGATCGCGGCTGGCATTTACGTGATTTGGCGACACCGCAGCAATATTCAGCGTTTACTATCAGGAACCGAACCAAAACTCGGACAAAAATTATCAACAGAAACCGAACAAGCACCTTCTTAAACTATTAGCTTAAGTTCCTTTACCTGTGATGCTTCAGATAGTTTGAATGGAAAAAAAAACGCTATGGATTGTGGCATTTGCGTAAGTCCTGCATTCTTTTAACAGGAAGTAGCGCGTCTTGTTTTCCCGGAATAATCACATTTCCATTTTCATTACTTACTCCAGATTGACCAACTCCATAAACGGCAATTTTACCACCGCAAACAGTAGTGGTATAGCGTTCGTGGTGATGACCGTGAAATATTTTATTTACTCCCATTGAATTCGCTAAATCATCTAATTCTCTAAATCCGTAACGATGAGAAGATGGTGCTTCGTGAGTTACCAAAATATCGGCTTGTTTGTCCCAAAGATGGGCGTATTCCTGCCAAAATATGCTGACATGATGTTTGCGGGGGATATTGTCGCGCCAGCGTTCTCCTTTACCGCAAGCGTATAATAAGTCTTGCCGACTGCGAAATCTCGGTTTTGCTGGTGGTCGCCAAATCTTTTCGCGAAATATACCGCCTAAACCTGCTACTCGTCTACCATCAATCTCGACTACTCGGTTGTGCAGATTGCGATCGCTAAAGCGTGACTTAAAGAGGTTATCATACCAAAGGTCGCAATCGCCATCGTGGTTGCCGGGGATAAACCAAACTTCCGTTTTATCTACGATATCCGAAAGTTCCTCATCAAGCGATCGCTCTAAATCCATATCTCCCAACAAAATCACCGCTTGCGGAGAATGAGTCTTCACCGCTCTAACGATTGGTTTAAAATCACCGTGGGGATCTCCACAAAATAAAATCACGATCGCGATCGCTCCGGCAACGCCATAAGGGATAATGTGCAAATGCACGCTACTGCTTGTGGTTACTTAACC
>CAZJJR010000049.1:0-26921 GCA_964546365.1 uncultured bacterium
AAATACCAGTGAACGCTACTTTCAACCCAATCATAAGGAGATTTTACCCAACCATGCTTAACAGGATTGTAATGAATATAGTTAAGTGTTGTATAGTAGTGTCGTTCCGATCGAATAGCTCTGTCAGCATAACTATACCAAATTTGACGACCTGTTACATTTTCTTCAAGATTCCATTGACGAGATATCGATCCATGAACCGAACGAAATAGCTTACTTAAAACATCGAAGTTTGTAACTTGTACTAAAAGATGATAATGATTAGGTAAAATCACCCAAGCCAGTAATTCCATGTCTCGATTGATCAAAGCTTCAAATAAATGATTTAGCAGTTGTTGGCGACGAGATTCATTTTTAATGTGAGACTTGTGTTCGTAACAAGCTGCTGTTAGTAAATAAAAAATGCGATCGCGTACTTGATGTGGTAGAGAATAAGGCGGGTAGCCATTAGCTAGGCGTTGCTGAACTAATTCAGCTTTTTGTGCGGGTGTTAATTTCCGATATTCATACATAAATAACATCCGTCTTAGTTTGCAATAAAGACTTTGGTTTGTAGTAAGGACTTTAGTCCTTAGTTTTGAGGACTAAAGTCCTCACTACGAACCTCTCGTTGTCAAATTATCGGCTGAAGCCACTAAATAATGTGCTACTTGCATCAAACCGTTGGAAGTTTCTTGCAAACCACTACAAACTTTGGCCATCGAGTTATCTGCTTCTTCAAAAAATTGATTTTGGGATGCAGTAACTCTCTCTAAATAATCGATCAGTTGATGATTCCCTACTTCTAAAGCTTGGTTAAATTGACTTACCATATTTTGATAAGCCGTTTCCACGCTTTGTACTTGTTCTTGTCCGGCTTGAAAAGAGCGATCTAATTGATTTACCATCTTTTCATAGGTAGTTGATAAACGCTGTGATTCTTCCCTAAATTGATTCACCATATTGTCATAAACACCTTGCACTCGCAGGACTTCTTGTCCGGTAATGCGAGCAAGTTCTTGTAATTGCACCAAACGTTCGCTAGCATTTAAACCGACAGAATTAGCAAAATTACTAACTTTTTCGACAGTTACCCGAATATTAGCCATAGTTCGATCCACTTCTATGGTTAATTCTTTCCGTTTCTCTGTTTCTTCTCGGAAAACGCGCTCTAAATCTGCAACTACCTGCGCTAATCCTTGCTGTTGCTTGCCAAGTGTAGATTCTAAAAGATTATTTTGCTCGGTAAAAAATTCTTGCAGAGATGCTTGATAATTTACCCGGAATCGTTCTAATTCTTGCTGCACTGTCTGGCGCGTATTCTGAAGCATAGAATCAACATTTTGCAAGCTGCCAACCAAGTTTTCTTTCGCTTCATTCATCAATTGACAAGCTTCTGTTCCTACAGCTTGAATCGTATCAGATTGACTTTGAAAAGCAGTATGAGCAGCTTTTAAAATATTGGTCATTCTTTCTTGCACTTCATCTAGCATTTTTCTTTCTTGTTCTGCTTGCGCGTGCAGGGATGCCATCAAATTTTCTCTAATTCCTCGAAACGTAGCAGCCGCATCTTGAGCGCTTTCTTGAAATGCGATTCTTTGCATTTTCATTCCCTCAATACTTTCTCCAACACCAGAGCGAATTTCGGTAGCCATTTGCTGCAAAACACCCTGTGTATCGGTTTGGAATTGAGTTAAAATTTGTTGGAGATTAACGGCAAATTGTTGCAACTGTACAACAGTATTTTGCTGAAAGTTTTGGATTGTCAGAATAGAAGATGATAAACTTTGAGAAATGCCGCCTAATTCATTTTTCAATTCTCTCACAGCAAGGGAAGCTTCCTGAGTTAATTGTGCGCTTTGATCCAGTCTTACCACAACAGGCTCAATTACTTCCATCCGCAGTGCTTGAATTAAATTATTTAATATTTCTTGACCTTGATCCGCTTTAATTTCCCGTAAAGTAATTAATTCTTGGCGAATTTCTTGAAAGACAGGTGTCATTGTTAAACCAATTTGTTCGCCAATTTTTTGGGAACTAAATTGACTCTGGACTTCTACTATTTGGGCAAATCCAGTTCTCATTGTTTCGGCTGCGCTGGTAATCGCGATTGCGGCATCTCTATTAGTATCTGGTTGCAATCTGGCAAACATTTGACCTGGTGATTGCAATGTGGCAATTTTATCTAATTTAGTTCGTAAGTTTTCCCGTTGCAGTTGTCTTTCTTGTTCGCCCCATGCCAAAACTAAAGTGAAAATGCTGGAAGCACCTAACCCCATCAGTGATGTGGAAAAAGCGGTTTTCATTCCTTCGAGTAATTGTCTAATTGATGGGAGCAATTCTTTGGTGTTTTCCAAGGAGCCTAAGCTAACATCCTGCAATCCCGTTTGAATGCCATAAAATGTTCCTAATACTCCAATTGCAACGAGTATACTGGGTACAAATCGCCATTGGCTGCGGGGTATTGAGCGAGTAAAAATAGTAGGATATTGTAACAGCAAAAATCGTCCTCCTTGGATTTCTGCTACGTAAGCATCGCCGCTGAAAGTGATATCTCCTACTAAATATTCGCTAAACCAATCGAGGAGAGGTTTCCAGTTTTCTGGGGTGGTTTCTTGGGGATGTAATTCGATTTTTACTTTACTAATTTTTACCTCGTTTAAAGTTTTGGTTAAGTATGCGATCGCATCTGCAATCGGGCGAATTTTGCCTCTCTGATATCGCTGGTACTGCCTAACTGAGCTATACTCACCCCAAACTGCTACCGCCAAGAGAATAAGCGCTGCCCAATGAAAAAAGCTGTTCTGCCATATAATTCCGAAAAAATTTTTTAAATAATCCATATTGACATCCTACTTATTTTGTGTATTTGATTTATTTAGGGATAAATTAATGGAAATGCGATCGCAAAACTCTACATTGCAAAAACTCTATCGCGATCGCCAAACCCTGGCTAAAGCTTTTCTACAACCAAGTTGTGTTCTTAAGTTTATATGAATACGAACTATTTGAGATGAGACAATTATAAAAATATTCAATCATTACTATCACTAGATCTCGCACTTTACTAACGTTGCGGAAAAGTGCGATCGCCTCAGCGATATAGGCGGATAGTTAGCTTCTAATTGATGCCAATTTTTTGAGGTATATTCTTTAATCGCTGTTGATCTGCTATCCATGTCTCCGTTTCACATTATCTTTCCTCTGAGAACTAGAGGTTTCTTTATCTTTGTTTGCTTCTACAAAGAATAAAGCTTTTTTTGCCCTTGTTATGGCTACATATTTAAGGTTTAGCTCTTGCATTTTTTCCCAAGGTTGTTGATTTTCGCGTTTTAAAGGTAATAAATCTGGTCTGAGAATAAATACTCGATCGTTCTCTAACCCCTTAGCTTTATGTACTGTTGAAAGCGTTACACCTGATTTAGTTGTGCTAAATAGTTCCTCGATCTTTTTACACAATTCGTCTACTCTTTTAGGTTTAAATCCATTAAAACAGGCCATAATTCCATTACAATAAAGGAAGATACAGTTGGTCTTCAAAACTAATAATTTTCTCATGCTTCGCTAGTTGTTCACCCTTCAACAACACAGCTTGTACTTCCGGTATATAAGCTTCTAGTTCATCTTCTTCGATTCCGATCCCAAAATGCTCTACCATTTCTTTCATGGCTTTGCGATCGCTTGGCTCGATTAAGGTATATTGCACGAAATTTACTAGCTCGTTAATAATTATCTCTACTTCTTCTAATTTAGGAAGTTTTCTTTCTTTTTTGTTATATTTTTCTTGGGGTTTAGCTTGCCTTATTTCTCGACGATAAAAAAGCAAAATCCTTTCATAAATTTTAGAAAGTTGCCTCTTGATTATTTTTGCATACTTATACTGTTCGATTTCAGTCTCTCCTAATTTATGGTAAAGACAACTGGAACCGATACTATGAATAGTCTTAACCACCATAAATTTAGGCACTTTAGATCCTAAACTTTTAATAATATGCTTGTTAAAAGCGACGAATAAAGCATTAGATGTATTGAGTAACTTAGCGGCTTCAACAAGAGTTGTAGTTTTCCCGCTTCCGGCAACAGCTTCAACAATACCGTCGCCTTGTCCGCACGTAATCCAGTCAAAAATAGCCTGTTGGTACTGGGAAGGCGTAAAACCCGCTTTTTTATTAAGATGATCGTGATTTATTTTAGCTGCTTTCTCATGTTCATCACCTTTGTTATTAGCTTCTTTATTAAATGTTGGATTTGGCAATTTTTCTATATTCTTCACCTTGGAAAAGGTAGAACCTTTCCCATGCTTTTTTTCTAACTTATTAACTAAATCAATGTCTTGAGTTTCAAACTCTATATGCAAACATCCGTAGAAAACTTTTGAATCTCTTTTTACAAGCGGCTGAACATTTTGCTTGGCTAGCCATTCAAGGACAACTTTTTGATTGCTGGCAGGAAAAATAAGATTACATAAGATAACATCGTTTTTCACATTTTTAATTGTGAATCGAGTAACCATCCTTACACACCCTCAAATACAGCTATTCCATATTTATTTGAATAACAAATTATATATTGCCACAAATCCATAGCCGCTAGAATAAAAATTGAGTACTTGTTGCCGTGACGTTTACCATGACGCACACACCCGTAGAAATCCTAGATGCTTTTGATGCGATCGTTGTCGGTGCAGGTGAATAGCTAACGCACGCTTTGATTTTCCCATCCTCGTATATTAATCGAGAGTGAGATCGCTACTCTAGAGGATACTTTCCTTAATAAATTTTAGTACTCGGTTGAACAATCTGACGATTATAATATACAATTGATTTATATGACAAGGTGCCTCGAACTGCACGGGGAGGTATGGCATGGTTGAAATACCGTGCGCCTGTCAAACAAATTTTTAACTACGAATTATCAAAAACCTTATCATCAATTTCTGTCATTGAGAGTGTTTCCTAGTTTTTGGTAAAAATAGCCAGTGAGAATTTAGATATGCGATATAAAGTAAACTTAAAAAAATCAGATGAAGGATACGCTGTTTGGTGTCCTGCTTTACCTGGATGTTGGTCACAGGGACAAACAGAGTTAGAAGCTTTAGAGAATATCAAAGATGCTATTCAAGCATATCTCGAAATAGTTGAAGAATTTCCTAACTACAAATTCTGATAAACTTCATCATCATTACGCTTACCGACTCTAAAAAACCCGCACTTCACCCTCTTCAATAGTGTAAAGAATTCGATACTCCCCTTGATCGACGCGGTAAGTTGCTTCATAACCCTCTAATTTCTTGCAGTCTTGCGGTTGAGGAATACTTTGAAGAGAAAATATTTTTTTCACAACCTGCTTGAACTGCTTAAGCTGTAAATCATATAACTCTTTTTCAGCAGATTTTGTAAGTCGTAAGGCGTAGCGTTCAGTCATTGATAATATTCTCGATATTGAAATTAGTACCATGCAGTTTATTGTAACCTTCTATAACTTCCTCTATGGTCACAAATTCACCATCATGTTCCTCTATTGCACGCAGCATCATTTCAGCATCTCTCGCGTTTTCCAAAGCTTCCAAACGCTTTAAATCTGCATAGCTAATAATGGCTGCTACTGCTTTACCTTCTTTTTCAATTATTACCCTCTCACCGCGATCGCCTACACTGCTAATAATTTCTACAAAACGATCTTGAGCTTGACTTGAGTCTACTTTTGTCATATTTAAACCTCACTAGATTCACCTATTTTACCAATAGAATTAAAGTGGTACTAATAATTAGGCAATTTTACGGATTTTTTTTGGTATATGCTTAACTACTGCTTAGCTGAAAAAGCATATATTAAGAGACTGCTGGCATAGATTATGCTTAGTAAGTATTATTTTTATAAAAGCATAGCATAGCAAGCGCTACTTACTATTATACACATCGCTAATCTATTTTAAGATTCCAACTGTAGTAGAATATTACTTAGTTAGTGAAATTAAACTTATGCCTATACCTGATTTTCAAAAAATCATGCTTCCTTTACTTAAGTATGCAAGTGATGGGGAAGAACATTCACTGAGAGAAGCTATTGAAGGTTTAGCAGATGAATTTAATTTAAGTCAGGAAGAAAGAAAAGAGTTATTACCTAGTGGGCAACAAGCGATTTTTGATAATCGAGTTGGATGGGCAAGGACGCATTTAAAAAAAGCTGGTTTACTGACCGATCCTAAAAGAGGGTTTTTTCAGATTACTGAAAGAGGTTTAGAGACTTTGCAGAAACCTTTACAAGAAATAAATATGAATTTTTTGATGCAATTTCCAGAATTTATTAAATTTAGGAATAGCCGTAGAGAAACTGAAAACATTGAATCCGATAAAGGAGAATTACTAGATAAAACACCCCAAGAGGATATAGAATTTGGTTATCAAAAAATCAGGAAAGACTTAGAAATAGAATTACTTAACAGAGTAAAAAACTGCTCTGCCGATTTTTTTGAAAGGTTAGTAGTAGATTTACTGGTTAGAATGGGTTATGGCGGTTCTAGACGGGATGCAGGTAGAGCAATTGGTAAGAGTGGAGACGGCGGAATAGATGGAATAATTAAAGAAGACAAGTTAGGATTAGATATTGTATATATACAAGCTAAAAAATGGAATAATACTGTTGTTGGTAGGCCGGAAATTCAAAAGTTTGTAGGTGCTTTACATGGTCAAAGAGCGAGAAAGGGTGTATTTATTACAACATCTACCTTTTCTCAGGAAGCACAAGAATATGTATCAATTATAGATAGCAAAATAGTGTTAATAGATGGTCAACAATTGGCACAGTTAATGATAGACAATAACTTGGGAGTGTCAATCTTATCAACTTATGAGATAAAAAAAGTCGATTCAGACTACTTCACAGATGAATGAATTCGTGGGTAAACAGGATTACGCCATTTTTCTAAACCGCTACAATAAATAAACTGTGAGTCCTTGTTGCCGTGACGCTTACCATGACCGCAAACACACCCGTAGAATTCCTAGACGCTTTTGATGTTATTGTTGTCGGTGCAGGTCACTCCGGCTGCGAAGCTGCACTTGCTACCGCACGCCTGGGTTGTCGCACCCTGCTGTTAACTCTGAATTTGGATAAAATTGCTTGGCAACCTTGCAACCCGGCGGTGGGTGGGCCTGCTAAGTCGCAATTAACACATGAAGTGGATGCACTCGGCGGCGAAATCGGCAAAATGGCCGATCGCACTTACCTGCAAAAACGAGTGCTAAATTCCTCCAGAGGGCCAGCAGTTTGGGCATTACGGGCACAAACTGACAAGCGGGAATATGCGGCGGTGATGAAACGGATTGTCGAAAATCAGGAAAATCTGACAGTCCGGGAAGGCATGGTGACGGACTTGGTTTTGGGTAAAAATGACGAGATTATCGGTGTAGAAACTTACTTCGGTGTAGCTTTCGAGTGCAAAGCGGTCATCCTCACCACGGGTACTTTTTTGGGTGGTAAGATTTGGGTGGGCAACAAGTCGATGGCAGCCGGACGTGCAGGAGAATTTGCGGCGGTTGGTTTGACGGAAACTCTCAATCGTTTGGGTTTTGAAACGGGACGGTTAAAGACGGGAACTCCAGCGCGAGTGGATAAGCGATCGGTCGATTACAGTAAAATGGAACCGCAACCGGGCGATCGAGAGGTGCGCTGGTTCAGTTTCGATCCCGAATTGTGGGTAGAACGGGAACAGATGCCATGTTACATGACCCGCACCACGACAGAAACTCATCGCTTAATTCGGGAAAATCTCCACTTGTCCCCAGTTTACGGCGGTTGGGTGGATGCCAAAGGGCCCCGTTATTGTCCTAGCATTGAAGATAAAATTGTTCGATTTGCGGATAAGGAAAGCCACCAAATCTTTATCGAACCAGAAGGTCGGGATATTCCAGAATTGTACATCCAAGGTTTCTCGACTGGGTTACCGGAAGGTTTGCAATTGCAAATGTTGCGGAGTCTTCCCGGTTTGGAAAACTGCACGATGCTGCGTCCGGCTTATGCAGTTGAGTATGATTATTTACCCGCAACTCAGTGTTATCCGACGCTGATGACTAAGAAGATTGAGGGTTTGTTCTGCGCCGGACAAATTAACGGTACTACTGGATACGAGGAAGCGGCGGCGCAAGGAATTGTGGCGGGGATTAATGCGGCGCGATTAGTGCGGGGTAAGGAACTAATCGTATTTCCTCGCGAACAAAGTTATTTGGGTACGTTGGTGGATGACTTGTGTACGAAGGATTTGCGGGAACCTTATCGGATGCTGACTTCGCGATCGGAATATCGTTTACTATTGCGATCGGATAATGCAGACCAGCGCATGACTCCCTTGGGACGAGAAATTGGTTTGATCGATGACCGTCGCTGGGAAATGTTCCAACGCAAACAAGAAAATATCACCGCCGAGAAAGAAAGACTGTACTCGACGCGCATTAAAGAACATGATGAAATTGGCAAAGCGATCGCATCCGATACCCAACAAGCGATCAAAGGTTCGATTACCCTGGCTGACTTGTTGCGTCGTCCGGGATTCCATTATGTCGATCTAGATCGATACGGATTAAGCAATTCCCATCTCAATTCAACAGAAAGAGAAGGTACTGAAATAGATATCAAATATTCCGGATATCTCCAACGACAACAAAATCAAATCGACCAAATTGCCAAACACGAACATCGCAAACTGCCAGCAGATTTAGATTATGCTGCGATCGAAACCCTTTCTAAAGAATCTCGCGAAAAGCTAGCCAAAGTAAGACCTCTGACGATCGGACAAGCTGCTAGAATTGGCGGTGTTAATCCGGCAGATGTTAACGCATTGCTGATTTATTTGGAATTGCGAAATCGTCAGCTAGCTACGGTTGGTGAAAGTTAGATGGTTCTCAAAAAGTTCTTTGGGGATATTTTTACCACAGATATCCACAGATAAACACAGATGAACACAGATAATAGAAGAATTCAGCGATCGGAATCATTCAACTGCCAGTCAGGCTCAATTCATTCTGAATTCTGACTCCTGACTCCTGAATTCTTTCTCCACAATCCCACTACCCACTACCCTTGACTGTGTTAATTTAAATTTTTATCAAAATTTCCGGGTAACATCTAGCGTCAAACGCATCTTTAGACGCTATATTTAGCTTCAGCAGCAATTAAGCAAGCCATCTATGTCTCAGGAAGTCAGCAACAACCGGATAGCCCTCAAGCCATCGGAAGGACAAGCACCGATCGAACCTTGGTCGATGGAAAAATCTGCCGATCGCTTAATGGACGACGTATTCGCAGACGTTGACATGATGATCGATAGTGGCGGCGAACCACCTGTGGAGACTCCTAAAGAAGAATACATCTCGCTACAACAGATGAGTATTCCGTCCATTAATCTGTCCCCGGGTGTGGTGTCACGTCCGGTAGAGGTTTCTCCCAGCGTTGAAGCTGAGAAAAGCCAAAAGCCCGATGAAGAAGGCAAATCGCTGAATAAAATGCTGCTTGGGGCGGCTTGTGCTTCCTTGGCCTTTATTTTACTCTTGTGGTTGGCTGGTCAAGGCAGATTAAATAGCTTGTTTGGGATGAAGACCGCATCAGTACCAGAAGCTCAAAAAGTTCCCACAGAGGAGGATAACCAATTTATCGATTATATGCAGCGATCGATCGACATCATCGGTCAGAAATCAGCCGAAAAAGAAGATAAAGAAGTGGCTGTCCTTCCCCCACCGCCCATTGCTAACAACTTAGTACCAGTTCCCGTCCCCGGAAATTTACCTCAAAATCCCAACCGCCCTCAAAGCGTTCTGGAACGAGTTTACATTCCAGTTTTCCCAAGACCGCAAATAGTTTACGGCAATCCTCCCGCACCATCGGCGGCTAACCCATCTCCTACCGTCGCTGCTGCTGCACCTAATACTAATACAGCTAAACCTTCTCCAACCGTAGCCGCTAGCGCACGTCCCACAGCTAAACCAGCGCCAACTGCGGCTGCTAGCGCACGTCCCACAGCTAAACCAGCGCCGACTGCGGTTGCTAGCGCACGTCCCACAACTACTCCATCCGCTACCGTTGCAGCCTCTCCCCGTCCGAGTGCGAAACCTTCACCCACCACAGCAGCTACAGCAAGGGCGACTGCTACTCCATCTGCTACCGTGGCAGCAGCCCCACGTCCGAATGCGGCTACTTCTCCCAGAGTAAGTGCGCCATCTTCGCCCAGTCCGGTATCAGCATCGCCTTTACCAGTTCCGCAACCAACCTTTAGACCCCAGCCAACTACTACCCAGGCGGCTGCATCCACACCTGCTATTCGTCATACTTTGGTGGGCGTGCTATCTTTGGGTGACAAATCAGCCGCTATTTTTGAAGTGAATGGTGCTTCCCGACGGATTTATGTAGGGGAAAGCATTGCTTCTAGCGGTTGGACTTTGGTAGAAGTCAAGAATGATGAAGCGCTAATCCGCCGCAATGGAGAAGTGCGATCGATTTATGTAGGACAGCAGTTCTAGTATCTTTTAGCTAAAGAAGACCTCCTCTATTTACTCCTCTGGCAGGGTGCAGGGGGCAGGGTGCAGGGGGAAAAATAATGAAACTAGTCGCTTATTTCTGCTGTCTTACAGTAGAATAATTCTGACTTCTAACTCCTGAATTCTAAATTCTGGATTCTGACTCCTGAATTGGATGCACTTAACCTATCTAGTGAGTTTTAGCAGTGGGTTTATTTGAAGATCTCAGTCGCTTTTTAGAAAGTCGCTTGGAAGAATTCCTGCGAAATAATCCTCATCTGGAATTGCAAGCACTAGAGGAACAACTGCGGGAACAAGAACAAGATAGCCTGCGAATAATTAATGACCTGCAAGCGCAAGAAAAGAAATTAGAGGGGGAAATACTTGCTACTGCACAAGAAGTGAAGCGGTGGCACTTGCGAGTTGAAAAAGCCCAAGCTGCCAACAGAATGGATTTGGCAAAACCGGCACAAGAGAGAGAAGCTGCTTTGTTGCGCCAAGGCAATCAGCTTTGGGGACATATGAAAGGGGTAAAAGAGCGAATTAAGCAGGCGCAGGAATTGCTGGCTAAAATTCAGCAAAGAAGACAAGAAGTGCGGGTGAAAGCGGCGCAGATGGAAGCAAATCGTACTGCTAGTACTAGTACCTCATCGCGATCGCAAACGCAAACAGAGGGTTGGAATAAAGGATATAATACGACATCATTTAAAGGTGCAGACCCATTAGATGACCAGTTTAAGCGCTGGGAAGCCGAAGATGAGTTAGACCAATTGAGACGAAATATGGGACGCTAACTTTTAGCACGATCGAATATCAAAAATCTCACATCGGTTAACTTAACTGACTGCGAAACCGATTGATACTAACTGTCAAAAGAACCGTTACGATAAACGCCAAAGCAAGTACATTTGGCCATAATACATCCATCCCAACTCCTTTGAGTAAAATGCCGCGACTAATCGTAACAAAGTGACGCAAAGGATTGAGCAATGATAGGTATTGAAATACTACAGGCATACTTTCAATGGGTGCGATCGCACCGGAAAGCTGAATCACTGGTAAATTAATGAAAAATGAAATTAAAATCACTTGTTGCTGACTGCGTGCTAAGGTTGCCAGCATAATTCCAATCCCAATCCCAACAAAAACGTAAAGAGATGCTAAAACGAAATACAAAATTAAGTTACCCCGAAATGGTACGTTAAACACTAAATGAGCAATTGTTAAAGCCAGCAACACATCTCCCATCAGTAAAACGAAAAGCGGCACGATTTTTGCTAAAAGAATTTCCCAAGCATCCGCTGGTGTCATCAGTAATTGTTCTAAAGTACCGGAATCTTTCTCTCTGACAACTGTGGTTGATGAAACTAACGTACTGGTGAGATTTAAAACTATTCCGATTACGCCGGGAACCAGAAACCAACTAGCAAGTAACCCTGGATTATAGAGAAAAACGCTTTCCGATCGTACTAATGACAAAGATCGATCGCTATCTAGTTTACGGCTATATTGATTGATAATTTGATTGATATAACCGCTAGCGATTCCAGCCGTATTTGCGTCTACTCCATCCACTAAAACTTGCACTTCTGCTGTTTTATTTTGCGATAAATCTCGATTAAATTCAGGTGGTATGACAATACCTGCCGCGATATTTCCCATACGAACTTCTCGCGCTAAGTCACCCGTGCTATACGTGTATAATTGCGGAGTAAAAATCTTATTTTCGGTAAAAGCAGCAATCAGTTCGCGACTTTCATAAGTTTGAGCGTAATCTACTACTCCTAACTTCAAGTTCTGCACGTCGGGGTTAAGCGCGAAACCGAATATCAGCAGTTGAACTGTAGGAGGAAATAGCAACAAAAATATCAACTGTTTGTTTCTAATAATTTGGTTGATTTCTTTAACAACCAAAGCCACAAAACTACTTTCTAACAAATTACGTATTAAATTCATATACTTTACCCTCTTAACCAATGATATCATGTCCGGTAGCTTACCCATAATTAAACTTGTTCGTAGTGAGGACTTTAGTCCTCATTCTAAGGACTAAAGTCCTTACTACAAACTATGGTTATACAAACGAAAATGATATGACAAATAACTAATCGGGTAACTGCATTCGACTTAATAAGCGTCTAGCTACGTTGAAAAAGAATAAACTTATTGCTAACAAAATTAACGGAACGTACCAAATTCCCAGCCAACCAGTACCTCGTACAAAAGCATCGCGAGTTAGTTCAATATAATATCTAGCTGGTACGAAATTGGAGATTAAAGACAAAGGAAAAGGAATATTGCTTAAAGGATAAATAAACCCAGAAAGTAACAAAGCTGTCAAGAAACCTATAGTTGCAACTGCTTGCACTGCGGCATTTTGGTTGCTTGCTCTCGTACCAATTTGTAAGCCAAACATAACGCTAGCCATTAAATATAATAGAGTACCAATTATCAGAGGAGTTGGTTCGCTTGCTAAACCAATACCGAATAAGATTGCACCAAGTAAAATTACAAATGTAGCCTGAGCAATTCCTACCAGAAAATACGCAAGTGCTTTACCTAATAATAGTTCAGCCGCCGTTAAACTGGAAGCGTAAACTTGCAAAATAGTGCCTTTTTCCTTTTCTCGCACCATTGCGATCGCAGATAATAAAGATGGATAAATCCACAAGATTACCCCAAACACTCCTGGTACGATGTAAAGTGATTCTTTCCTACCGGGATTAAACCACAAACGAGTACGAGGAACTATTTTAGGATTGCTATTTTGTAAACCAGCACGCTGTAAAAAAGCATTGGTAGTTGCTTTAACGATATTTTGAATTACTCTGGCGTTATTGGCGTCCGTACCATCGATTAATACTTGTACTGCTGTAGTTTTGCCAGATTTAATTTGTTGGGAAAAATTAGGTGGAATGATAATTGCTGCTTTGGCAATACTAGGATCGATCGCATTAGTGACGGGATCTTTACCATGCCAAATCGAAGGTTGAAACTGATTGGTGGCAAATATTTGCTCTATGTAAGTGCGGCTGAGGGGACTAATGTCTAAATCCTGCACTACGATTGGAATATCTTTAGTTTCTAGCCTAATCGCAAAACCGAAAATAATTAAGGTGATAATCGGTAACACGATCGCTAATGCCAATGTTAAGCGATCGCGTGCAAATTGTGCTAGCTCTTTGTTACATTGTGCCAGAATTCGTTTCATTTTCGCCGCCTATCCATTTCGTCATGATATAGCGTTCGTATGCAGTGAAACCAAATTTTTTGTAAACGTTTTTAGCTACTTCATTTTCATACCCTACCACCAAGTTCATCGTTTTAATTCCTAAAGATTCACAAACCGATTCTACAAATTTCAAAGTTTTTTTACCAATTCCTTTTAAGCGATAAGCTTCTCTAATGTAAAATTCATCAACTAAAGCATTAATTCCATGTAGCTCAAAGCTGTAGCCAAAAGTAAGAAAAATATAGCCAGCTACTTCATTTTCGACACAAATTAGCCAGAGCATTCCCCATTGTTCGCTATCGAATATTTCCTGCAAACATTTTTCTAAAACTTGCTGATTATACGGTACGTGTTCTATTTCATAAAACTCTCGGATTAATTCTAATATTAAATCTCGATCGTCTTGATTTGGCTTTCTAAAATTTACTTCCATAGCTATCAAAAAATAGAAAATTAATGGTTTTGTTGTGCGCGTTGAACTGTTCCGATAAAAGCATCTTCCAATGAAAAAGGAATTGTCCGAATCGAGTTAATATTTATCTGCGACTTTTGCAAAAACGAGCGAATTTCTGACATTTCTCGCTCCGGATTGTCGAGAACGACGTGAAGGCGATCGCCAAAAATAGACACTCTCCAAGATTCTAACTGAGTTTTCAGCAAATCGGAAGCAACTTGAGTGCGATCGACTAATAATTCAATTAATTCTCCTGGTTGTTCGGCTTTAATTTGACTGGGTGAACCTTGGGTTACCACCTCACCCGCCACCATGAAACCCATTCTATTACATTGTTCCGCTTCTTCCAAATAATGAGTTGTTACTAAAATAGCCGTTCCTTGACGAGCAAATTCATTAATAAATCGCCAGAATTGTCGTCTAGCTAAAGGATCTACCCCGGAAGTCGGTTCATCTAAAAATAAAATTTCCGGTTCGTGCATTACAGAAGCACCAAAAGCCACCCTTTGTTTCCAACCACCCGGTAATTGTCCGGTAATTAAATTTTCTCGATCTGCCAAACCGCAAATTTCTAATACCCACTCGATTCTTTCTCTACGCAATTTTCTAGGTACGCCATAAACTCCACAATAAAACTCTAAATTTTGGACGATTGTCAAATCATCGTAAAGAGTAAATTTTTGGCTCATGTAACCGATGCGTCGCCGCAAATCTTTACTTCTTAAATTACTAGTTTTTCCGGCTAAAGATATGAGACCGCTAGTTGGCTCTAATAATCCGCACAACATTTTAATAGTAGTGGTTTTTCCCGCTCCATTTGCTCCTAACAATCCGTAAATTTCGCCATATCCGATCTCTAGATCTACACCTTTCACTGCCTGAAAATTTCCAAACCTTTTTGCTAAACGATCGGCCCCGATCGCAATTCCCGATCGGTTAGTTTTTTCCATCCTATTTTGCGTACTTGGAAACACAATAAAAGGCGGATCGGAACCTTCCTGACGCAAGCGAGTTACAAACACATTTTCTAAGGTTGGTTCAACTGCTTGAATATCGTCGATCGCAACATTATTTCGACTAAAGACTTTCCGAACTTGCGCCTCGCCAGTTGCCGCATTTTTGACTAAAATATCCAAGCGATCGCCAAAGGTTTGCACATCTGCGATCGCGCTTTGATTACCAACAGCATCCAACAAAACTTTTTCCGATTTCAACAACTCGTTAGTGCGAACTTCCAAACGCTGCAACCCCAAACTTTTTCTTAACTCTTTCAACGTATCGATTTGATGAATTTCTCCCTCATACATCAACGCAATTCGGTTACACCGTTCCGCCTCATCCAAATAAGGAGTCGCCACCACAATAGTCACTTGCTCGTTAGCAGCTAAAGTCGCTAACACATCCCAAAACTCTCGCCTCGATACCGGATCTACCCCCGTAGTTGGTTCATCCAAAAGTAAAATTTGCGGTTGCGAAATCAAAGCACAACAAAGCGCTAATTTCTGCTTCATTCCTCCCGAAAGTTGTCCTGCTAAACGCTCCCCAATTTTCTCCAAATTCATCAACCGCAAATATTTATTTCGGCGCTCAACAAATAAATCGTTGGGAACCTCTCTCAATCCAGCACTATAACGAATATTTTCATCAATACTCAAATCCAAATAAAGAGAAAATTGTTGAGTTAAATAACCAATTCCTAACCTAGCATTGCGAGGCAATTTTCCCAAAACTTCCACTTTTCCTGCACTGGCTTCCATCACTCCCGCTAAAATATGAAAAGTAGTAGTTTTCCCCGCTCCATCTGGCCCAATTAATCCAAAAATCTCCCCTCGACGAACAGCAAAATCAATTCCCCGCACCGCCGTTAATTTACCGTAGCGTTTGCACAAACCAGCTACTTCAATTACTAAATCATTTTGGGGCATTGGTTATTTGTCATTTGTCATTGGTTATTTGTTATTTGTTATTGGCATTTCCCCCCTGCTCCCCTGCTCCCCCGCTCCCACTCATTTCTGACTCTCCTTTTCGTCAGTAAGAATTTCCCCATCAGCAGGCATTCCAGGTTTAGCAAATCCTTGGGGATTATCCAGGGTTAATTTAACGCCAAAAACTTGTTTAACTCGGTCTTCTTTAAAGTAAATATTCTCCGGAGTAAAGGAAGCTTGGGTATCAATTGCTGCCACGCGAGCAGCTAAAGGTTGAGTTGGTGCAGAATCTAAAATGACTTTTGCTGTTTGACCGATTCGCACTTGACCGATTTGGCCTTCGGGAACGTAACCCCGCATATAAACGCTATTGGGATCGATGATTGTCAGCAAAGTTTTACCAGCAGTAATTACTTGTCCCGGTTCTACACTGCGCGTAATTACTACCCCATTCATCGGACTAATTACATTTAAATAATTGATTTGAGCTAAAATTTGTTGCTGCGCTGCTTGTGCGTTGGCAACTTCTGCTTTGGCGGCATCTAATTGGGCGCTAATTACATTTAATTGTCGGCGTAAAGCATTGACTTGTGCTTTCCGAATATCTGGATTAATACTAGTAGTTTGCACTTGCACTAATGCACCTTGCGTTGCATTTACTTGCCGACGCGCTGCATCTACAGCTGCGATGCGAGTTTCTAAAGTGGCGCGTGCGGTTGCTAAACCTGCTTCTGCATTAGCTAAAGTTGCTTGAGCGGTTTCAAATGTAGTTTGAAATTGGTCGAATTGTTGTTGAGCAATTGCACCTTCTCTAACTAATCGAGCATAACGATCGCGATTTGTTGCTGCTAATTTTAATTGCGATCGCGCTTGATTCACCTGCGCCCGTGCCTGATTTACCTGCGCCTGCGCCTGCGTTACTTGAGCTTCTGCCTGAGTTACCTGCGCCTGGGCACCCGCCACATTTGCTTGTGCTTGATAAATCCGTCCCCTTGCATCTCCTTCCGACTGCTGCCTATTTAATTCTGCTTCTTGAATTTGCGTATTTACCACCTCAATTTGCATTTGCACCTGACGTTCTTGTTGTTGTGCAGCCGCAATTCTAGCCGTTGCTCCCCTCAATTGAGCTTGTATTTCTGCATCATCCAATCGTACAATTAACTGACCCTGACTAACAGAATCGCCTTCCCGAACTGCCACGAAATTCACTCGACCGGGTACTCTCGCACCGATATCAGTGGGATAACCTTCTATTCTTCCACTTAATAGCAAACCTTCCGTTTTCGGACGAGATAAATAATACCAAGTTGATAAACCTGCACCAACAATTAAAACACCGATTGGAATCAGTAACAAGCGAGGATTTCGTTTGCGTTTAGGTTCAGGTGTTTCTGGTAGTGGCGCAAACTCTTCTTGTTCGGGCTTGGAAGCTAATTGGGTCATGATGACAAACCCTTATTTTTAGGAAGATGATATTGGCAAGAGCAAGAGTGAGATAGAGAATGAATTTTTATGCTCGATCGTTTATCCAGAACACATTAGGGATTTCTCAATCGAAAAACATCCTCTTTTGGACGGGTTATCTATTTGTATAAAAGTACCGCCTTGCGATCGGAAATCTCACATAAACTCGTTCCTAAGAGCCGTTTAGATGGAGACGGTATTCTCAGGAAACAAGTTGATTATTTAACTGCTATACTAGACTGTATAGTATGATAAATCAAGAATTTTTACAAAACCTTAACTTTCATCCTGTTCGATACGTCTAAATGTGAATTACAAGCTGATACGCGATCGCAATTCCTGCCAAAACTAATAAAAATTTGAGAAACTCAATGGTTGAACTAGAAACAAACGCAGCTATCAACAGCAAACGGGAGCAAATCCTCAAAGGAGCAATGCAAGTCTTCCTGCACAACGGTTACGCCAACACTAGCATGGATCGAGTAGCTGCCGAAGCAGGCGTATCCAAGCAAACGATTTACAGCCACTTCCAAGATAAAGAAGGGCTTTTTCGATCGCTAATCGAGCGAGTAACCATTCGTCGCCTACAAGCAGAGTTTCAATCAGAACCATTTCAAGGAGAACCTACCACTGTTCTGAAAAGATTAGCAGAAACCATTCTAGGCAGAATGGAAGACTCCGAATATATAGCTTTTCTAAGATTAGTAGTAGCTGAATCCGGGCGCTTCCCAGAACTAGCACAACTTTACACCCGCACCGTCATTCAATACGGCTACAAAAATCTCAGTTCCTATCTAGAATCTCACCCAGAATTAAATATTGCCGATCCCGAAGCAACCGCCCGCATTTTTTTCGGCACTTTAGGAGCCTTCATCATCTCCCAAGAAGTCCTACACGGTAAGCACACCATGCCAATGGAAAAAGAACGCTTGATTAACAGTTTGATTACCTGCATTCTCGGTTGTTCTGCCACCAAAAATTTAGCAGAGTGATCGCTTCTCATATTTGAGAAAATATTCCTAAACAAAACATTAATTACTGAGGGTGCTTGATGGGAAAAGAGGAACAACATTGTTCTTATTTTGAGTTGGTAATTACTTTTTTTCTCGCCAGCTTATCCAAACACAATATAACATTGTCAGCCGTAACCATCCCGATGAAATTAGATTAATCACCCATGTAGTTTGCTTTGAAGCGCATCCATTCTAGGAGTAACCCATCTTTGATGCCAATAAGTTACTAAGTCTTTTTGTGTAAATTTTCGCCACACGACAGAACTTGTCTCTCCTAATAAATATTCCTTCCAATTTTCTGCTAGTGGACAACGATAGTATGCTCTCTGCCAACCAATGCTTAACATATCTTCTGATAATCCAAGTTCTCTTAGTCCCCTTTTTAAGATACGCATTTTCCAATTGGGGCCTTTTCCAAATTTGTACGTTTCAAAAACTTCCGGTGGTACAACTTGCTTAATTAATTCCCAACTTCCATTTGCTGTTATATGAAGATGGCTTTCACCTTTAGTGTAATCGACAAATTCCCAGTTAATCAATCGATTATAAATTGCTGACTTTCCGAAAGCTCCTAGCGTATCAATATAAACAAGATTGGATTTTTTATTTTCTCCCGTAATAATAGAAGACTATGAAGTGGATTTATCCCAGTCAGAAAAACTTGAATTAGCTGACTTGCTCAAAGATTCGGCTTGCTTAGGAATAGCATATCAACTCAAGGAGGAACTCCGCGACATTTATGAAACGAGTTCAACCGTAAAAATTGGATTTAAGCGACTCAAATGTTGGTTAAATTCTGCCCGCATTATTTTCGGAAAAGCTGTTAATAGTATTGAGAATCATCTAGTCGAAATTAGTCATTACTTTGTTAGTAAAACTACTAGCGGTGTCATGGAGGGAATTAATAATAGAATTAAGTTGATTATTCGACAAAGCTATGGCTTTAAAAGCTTTGAATCTTTACGAGAAAAGCTGTTGGCTTGTTTATTTAAATAAGATTTACTTATCCCCACAGGTACGGGAGAGCCATCATAAATAGCATTTAAGTGATTTTCATTTGTGATTAAAATATTTTGGGGATAGTATGCCTGTCCTAATACAATGGGATCGTCTAATGAATTCATCCTAATTTGCTTACCTTGATGAAAGCAAATGTAACCAGCAGCATAAATTGCTATAGCTAGACCATTATAAAACTGCTCACTGTTGTAGCTACCATCTATCGCATAGAACCTCCTATCGCTATCATCAATTTTGTCAAACTGAATAATTTCAAAGATTTGAGGCGTTTGTATATTTTCTTCATGTCCAATCACAGGAATACCGTGATCTTTATTACTTCTGGTATTGATGTGTTTAGCAACTAGCTCGATAGCGCTATCGGGGATCTGTTTTCCTGGCATATCTTAAATTGTAGTATTTTTATACCAAAAACCATATGTTGTAACATACGAAGAGCGGAAATTACATATCTACTCAAATATTGTCTACTTTCCTCCGGTATATTTTTTCCTTAATCAAGTGAAGCACATTAGCCCATCACATAGCAATATCCTAGTCGCCACCGATTGCCCCTACCATTTACTCTTTACTCCTAGACTGGGAAGCCTCATTTTCTAAGAAGAAGCTAAACCCCAAGGTTTTCGGCAAACTTTTCTCGATTTTCTCGATCGCTTCGACGCTACAATTTGCGTTATTACCTACTCACCCCATCCCACCATTCCCATTTTATCATCCCTAGATCCGCACCTAATTCAAACTATTATGACTTGGATAAAACGCACTATTTTAGGAAATTGAAGCGATAATTAAGCTAGAATATCGAAAAACTCTAATCCTAATCCAAAATAACTAAAACTGAGGTTAGAAATGAATATATCGTTAAGTTCAGAAATTGAGAAGTTTATTGCAAGTCAGGTAGAAAGCGGTAAGTATCCTTCTGCTGAAGAAGTGATCGTGGCAGGTATCAAACTCTTAGAAGAACGAGAGCGTATTTACAAAGGGCGGTTTGAGGAATTGAAAAAGGAAATTATGCTTGGCGTTGAAGCCTCAGAACGAGGTGAAGTTGTTGATGGGGAAACGGTTTTCTCGCAACTGCAACAGAAACTGCAACAACGTCGAGATCAAGCTGGTTTATGACTAATATTTGTCGTTTTACGTCTCCCGCCAGCCGAGATATTGAAGCCATTATCGATTTGATTGCTGACAATAGTTGTTTTGATGCGGCAGAGCGCTTCCTGAAAAAAGTCAATCAAAAGTGTAAAAATTTAGCAATTTTTCCAAATATGGGGGGTCGGCGTGATGAACTTTTTGAGGAGTTGCGGAGTTTTCCAGTTGATGATTACCTGATTTTTTATCACCCAATTGAAGGGGGAATTGAAATTTTAAGGGTAATTAGTGGCTATCGGGATTTGTCAGGACTTTTTGAATAACCTTTTGAGGAGTGATAAATTTGTTTAAGGGTAATTAATACATCTCTTCATGGCTATTCCTCTATCATTTGTTTCAGTTCGTTAATATTTGAGGAAAACTTCAATTCACCTTTTTGCTGTTCTACCTGCGCTAACTTAAAGTTATTATATATCTCCTCGCAGCGTTCTTCACGAATGTATTGCTTCAACAACAGTTTAATTTCCTGCTTTTCATCTATGGATAGATTTTTGATTATTTCGATCACATCATTAAATGTCATCATTTGCCGAACCTCCTGATACTGACTTACTTTTAATAATGGCATAACACGGCTTTGTCAGCATTAGCATAAACGTTTTGAGCATCGGGGTGAAGCAAAACCTCATACATCAGATACAATTGAAACCCTTTATCTTAGTATGCTTTAACTATACCACTATTCACTGTAATGATACTTACAAGCCACAATTACAATTTCTTCATCCGTAGCTTGGTAAACTAAACGATGTTCATTATCAATTCGCCTTGACCAAAAACCACTTAACGCATATTTCAGAGGTTCAGGTTTACCCAATCCTTCAAATGGCGATCGCTCTATATCCTTTATTAATTCAACAATTTTACGATAAATATTTTTGTCTAATTTTGACCATTCAGTAAAATCTTCAAAGGCAGAAGATTCAAAAACAATTCTTCTGGTCATTTCATTGTAAATCCTGTAAGTTAACTTCAACTAAATTTTGCCGCTCTTTAACATTTTCAATAGCGCTAAGAAGTCGATTTTTGTTGGCTGTTGATTTTAAAAGGTATTCAGTTTCATCAAATTGTGAAACGATGATTTCAATCTCTTTATCTCCAAAAGTCGCTTTAATTTCTTCTAAGAAATTACTATCTAGTTCGCTGGCTTTCAACCGATAAACTGTTGACATAGTTTTTACCTATTTTCGATTCTGATGCCACCTACCATTTTAGGTCTTCTGCTCCCTTTGCATCTCTCCCCCTGCTTCTGAATTTTCTCGCTTTTTCAAGGGGTTGAGACGATCGAGGCTTACTAGCTTTTATAACTAAAACTTACATGATTAGTAATATTTATAACTCAATTTTTGAAGATTCTATGAAATATTACTGAAAATACTAAAAAATTTGTTACTGGTCATGGATAATCCGGAATAGATTTCGATCGCAAGGAAATACAAAAATGAAAAAACCCTTTAAATCTGCTTGGGCTGCGATTATCATTCCTTTATGTGTTATAATCCCAGTTCTTGATTTTACGGAAGCCGTCACCGCCAAGCCAGCGATCGAGATTTCTGCTACCAAACAGCTAAGACGCGACTACCGACAAATTTATGAAAATTATTACGCAGACAATTATCGAAGAGCGATCGCCAGACGGATCGTTAGAAGACCCTCTAATGTCAGAAATTTTCAACAAGCTATCAATTTAGCCGAACGAGCGATCGCCAGAAGAGATCGCAACGAAGGCGCACGTCGGATCGCCCAAGCTCTAGTGATGTTAGAAGAATCACATGGAACCGAAGCAGCACTCGATCTCGAACGCAGTTTAGATGGAGACATAGTAGAAAAAACAGGTCAGCGATTGAGAGATTATTTGCCTTTACTCGCCAGTATTTTTCCTTCTTTCAGGCAGACATGTTACCACGGTTATCAAATTAGCGATGAAAGAGCGATCGCAAATCGCCTGATCCGCCGACCATCTCATGTTACCGATCCGGATGAGGCTGTTGAGTTAGGCTTGCAAGCCCTCGATCGCGGTCGAGATAATGAAGCAGCAGTTCGTTTTGCTCAAGCTATAGTAATGGTTGAAGAAATAAATGGAAGTAGAGAAGCCACTAACTTCGAGCGGCAGTTAAATGAATACTTACAAAAAGAATGCGGAATCAGTTTATGGGATGATATACCTTTATATAGAAGAATTTTTTCCCGTCTTGAAAATCTTTAAAATTTATCTTTATTTGGTAACAAATAAGTATGAAAATAACAGCAAAAATTAATCTAAAAAGAATGCTTGTTTTGTTGGCAATTCCGCTCGCTGCCATTAACTTTACCGAAACTGCGATCGCCCAAAGAACTAGCACTCAAATTAGGCGCTGTACACCCAGCACTTGTACGCCATATCGAGCGAATTACGAAAAAGCGATCGCAAATCGCACCATCGCCAGACCTTCCTTAGTACCAAATGAAAATCAAGCGATCTCCCTCGCAGACCGAGCAATGGCAAAAGGCGATCGCAACGAAGCCGCCCGTCGTCTCGCCCAAGCCTTAGTAATTATTTCCGAAGAACAAGGCACCGACAAAGCATTTGCCTTAGAACGTGCCTTAGATTCCGACATGAAACAAAAACGCGGTCAATCTCTCAGAGCATTTTTACCTTTATTCGGACGAATTTTTCCACCCAATCAAGACCCCTACCGATAAAAGGATGAAGGGTGAAGGATGAAGTATGGAGAATTCAGAATTCAGGAGTCAGAATTCTGAAGGAAAGGCTTACTTGGGCGACTAACTTAGAGAAACTTTTCCCTAGAATAGATTAGTAGCCAAAAATTTACACTTCATACTTCATCCTTCACACTTCATCCTTTCAAAGTCCCAAATCCACCGCAATTCGGTGACCGCAAGCAAAACCAGAAAACGCCACTGCATTTAAACCCTGACCCGGAAAAGTGCTATCTCCTACGCAATACAAACCAGGAACAGATGTCCGATTAAACGGCATTCCCAACAAACCCAGCAACTTGCGGCGAGGAATTGGCCCATAGCTGCCATCGATTCGACCTAAAAAGCGCCGATGAGTGCGAGGCGTTCCCACCTCCATAAAATCCAAACCAGCTTCTAAACCTGGAAAAATCTTTTCCAAACGATGAATAATCCGTCCGGCTGCTTGTTCCTTTTTCTGTTCGTATTCGCTAGGAGATAATCCCTGCCAATCTTCCATCCAACTAGGGGTAAAAGTATGAACGATGTGATGACCTTCTGGTGCTAAAGCCGGGTCAAGCAAAGTGGGAATCGAAACAAAAATAGTGCCTTCCGGTTCCTCCATTTTCTGCCAATCTTCCAACAAAATATGGTGGCAATCGGTATCGATGGGTAGAACATCTGATGCAATTCCCAAGTGTACGCTCAAAAAACTAGGAGATTTTTGATAACGCTGTTGCCATTTCTTTTCAACAGCAGGCATTTCTTCCGGTGGCAGTAACTTTTCAAAAGTATCCCAGCGAGTAGCATTAGAAACTATGCGTTTAGCTCGATAAACTTCTCCAGAGGCAAGCTGAACTCCTACTGCTCGGCCATTTTCCTTTAGTATATTGCTTACTCTAGCTTTGTACTGAATTTGACCGCCAGCTTTTTCCAACCCTTCCACCAGCTTTTGGGCAATTTGCCCTACTCCTCCCTTTGGATAGTTAATTCCGCCATAATGTCGATCGGAAAATACCATGCCAGCATTAATCATCGGTGTTTGGTCTGCCGGTACAACCGACCAGCAGTAACATTCCATATCGATAAATTTAAGCAAAGTGGGGTCTTGAATGTATCGACGGGCAATATCCCCAGCATTCAGGGGCAAATACTTTACTAAACCCAAACAAGCTAAAGGATGTTGGAAAAACACTCTCATCAAGTATCTGGGTTCTTCCAAAGAAAGTAGTTCCATCGCGTTCAGGCAGTTGAAAACTTTCCAACACTCGTCATAAAACTGGCGGATACCTTGTTGTTCGTGCGGAAAATAATCAATTAGCTCTTGCAAAAATTTCTCATAATTGCGATGAACTCTTAAATCTAAACTGTCTGGCAAGTGGTAATGAATTTGTACTGGGTCGGGAATGGTTTCCAGACTGACATTCACGGCATCTAGGGCGCGGGTCAACAGATTGGTTGTGCCTTGCTTGCCAAACCCAAATATCATAGAAGCCCCGACATCAAATCGGTAGCCTGACCTCTCGAAGTAGCCAGCGCTTCCTCCTGGTATGAGATATCGTTCTAGCACCAGCACGGATGCGCCCTTTGCTGCTAGCTGGGTCGCCGTTACCAAACCTCCAATACCGGAGCCAATGACGATGACATCAAAATCTGGTTCTCGCGAGCTAGTTTGAGGAGACAATAACTGATTTTTCATGGAAGCAGAAGGCATGGGGTCAGTAATCTAGAAAGCTATCTGGCACGTATTAGAGTTTAACGCCTCAAATTATTTGTTACGCATCGCTACCAAAAAAAAAGTACGGACTCTATCCGCTACTGCTGACCGAGCCCGCCTGCCGTTCCTCAAAGAAGAGAACACGAGAGAGGAGAACACTGAAAGTTAATATAACTTTGTTGAGAAGAAGTGTCAATACTATTGGGAATAATTTTCAATTGTTAGCGCCGCTCCCCTGCTCCCCTGCTCCCCTGCTCCCCTGCTCCCCTGCTCCTCTGCTCCCCTGCTCATTCCTTCGCCAAAATGTGTAAGCCCTAAAGATCGCGGAAAGGAGTATGATATTTCAGGTTTGATGCGCGATCGCAAATCTAAAATCGAAAATCTAAAATTCCTATGACTCTTCAGTTACGTGTCTACGTTCCGCCCCATCCTTTAGTCAAACACTGGCTAGGCGTTGCTCGTGATGTCCAAACGCCATCAGTACTATTCAAAAGTGCCATGACGGAACTTGGACGCTGGCTGACTTATGAAGCGGTAAGAGATTGGTTACCCACTATAGAAACTACCGTACAGACACCTTTAGCTGAATGTCCTGCCACTTTTGTCAATCCAGAAATACCGACAATAGTAGTACCGATTCTCCGGGCAGGACTGGCATTATTAGACGGAGCGCAAACAGTATTACCGTTAGCTTCTACTTATCATCTCGGCTTGGTGCGAAATGAAGAGACGCTAGAACCGAGTTGCTACTTGAACAAATTGCCAGCCCAGTTTAAACCGGAAACGCGAGTAGTCATCACCGAGCCGATGTTAGCAACAGGTGGATCGATTATGGCAGCGATGGCAGAATTAACTTCTCGCGGTATCGATCCTGCTCTGGTAAGAATTATTTCTGTGGTAGCGGCTCCCCCAGCTTTGCAAAAATTGAGTGCGGCTTATCCCGGCTTAATTATTTACACCGCTACGATCGACGAAGGCTTAAACAGTCACGGTTACATCGTACCCGGTTTAGGAGATGCAGGCGATCGAGCCTTCGGTACTTAGAGAACAGGAAAAAGGGTAAAGGATGAAGTATGAAGGATGAAGTATGAAGTGTAAAAATTAAACTATATTTCCTTCTTTTCCCTTTCCCCCTGCTCCTCTGCTCCCCTGCTCCCCTTACCCCTGCTCCCCATCCCCCCTTACTCCCTCCAGCAGTAGTACCATTAGAGAGTGGCAGCAGGTAAGCTGAAAAAAGTTGTACTCAACAAATCTCAAATCTCAAATCCAATAAATATTTTGATATGAGTCAGCGTGATGGTTTTGCAGTAGGTTTTTTGGCGGGCTCTTTGGTTGGTGGCGTAGTCGGCGGAATACTGGGAACACTGCTAGCTTCTCGGATTAATAACGAATCTGCCGATACAGAAGCACCAATTTTGAGTACTGACCCTTCCGACTTAAAAGTTGATAAAAGCAATAAGCGTCAACTTGAAAGTGCTTCCGAACAGAGGATTGAAGTAGCGCGGCGCAGTTTAGAAGATAAGATTGCTCAATTAAATCAGACAATTGATGAAGTACGCCAGCAACTTGGTAATGTGAATGGTAATACTTAGTAGCATTTATTACTGAGATGCTTTGGTAAGTAAGGATCGATCGCCAAACCAAAATCTCTATTCGTTGCTTTGCAGTAAAAAGCTACCTGCTGCGACCCCAGTCAAGCAGCAGCGCGATCGCAAACGAGCGGATATCGGTTAAATTAAAGTCAAGATAAGTTACCTTTGAAAATTCACGAGAAGCTTTAC